>NBLJ01000065.1 GCA_002084545.1 Desulfobacteraceae bacterium 4572_123
GCTTGCAGGCAATGGGACATCCGGGCATGCATGCAGTTCCGTCCGGTCCGCCTCTTTCCTCTATGTGTTTTCGCATGGTTTCGCCACCGATCCGTGCAGCACCCTCGAAGCGGCCCGTGCTGAAATTGCGCGTCGGCAGGTAGCCCAGTTCATTACTCATTTCTATTTCAATGGGAGTACCGAATTTATGAAGATCTTTTTTGCTTTCTTTCAATTTTCGGGTAAATGCCCTGGATATGGAAATGAATTTCTCCCGGTCGGCATAATCGGAAATGTTTTGGGCGTCCTGGTCGTCGATGACGACTGCTTTCAGATGTTTTGATCCGAGAACCGCTCCCATGCCGCCGCGCCCTGCATAGTCGCAGGGGTTTCCATGAATGTCGATTGATGCAATCCCCGCCGCCGAAAGCCGTAATTCGCCGGCGGAACCGATCATCAGGAGCCCGATTTTCTTTCCAAAACGCTGTTGCAGGACGGATGTCAGCAAGTAGGTAGTATAGCCTCTGTATTCGTCCGCGGAAATAAGACGGCCCCCTGTCGCATCAAGTTTAAGGATATACAGGCCCTGCCTTTCATCCGCTTGTTCTTCGATTATTACAGCCCGGATATTGAGCCTGGAAAGCTTGAATGCCGCCATGCCGCCGACATTGCTCTCCTTGATTCCTCCCGTCAGCGGACTTTTCGCGCCCACGGAGCATCGGTTGGAGCAGGGAAAAGGTGTTCCGGCAAACAGGCCGGTTGCGATTACGCACTTGTTGTTTTTCCCAAGCGGGTATGAATTCGGGGGAACCTCCTCGGACAGGATTCTCGCGGTCAGTGCCCTGCCGCCGTAATCCCGGTATCGGCCCGGCAGATCCAGGCCGGAAACAATTCCCGAATGCATGTTGACTCGAATGATCTGTTGCATGGCGCTCCTGTTCTGTCTGATAGTCGAAAGACCCTTTTTTTCATCCGTATCGGGACCGGGTCCTCCTCATTTTTTCGTGTACCAGCTGTCCATTATTTCCACTTTACACCCAAGTCTGTTAACCATTTCTTTGAGCTTTTGCAAATTACTTCCCTCCAGGGAAGCAAGATCGCCGGGTTCGTATGTTTTCCATCTCCCTGCCGGCTGACGCTATCCAAGTACGGAAAATGTACTGCCTTCGATGACGTCACGATTGCGTGAGAAAATGCCTGTGTTCAGCCTGAAGTCGATATTGGGCAGTCCCACCTCCACCGGATTATGATCATGATCGTGCCCATTTTCACAGGCATCAATGATTTCCGCCAGTAGAAGGCCGATGACCGGTCCGTTTTTGTACTGGTTGCCGCTGGTACCGATGGCCAGATAAAATCCGTTCAGATCGGAGCGGTCATAAATGGGAATCCAGTCGTCAGTCACATCATACAAATCGGCTATTCCCCTGGGAGTATTCGGAATCCGAAGATCCGGTATCCGCTTGGCCAGGCGGTATGTCTGCGCCTGGTATTGCGAACTGGTTACTTCATGGTTGAAATGATCCGGGTCTTCGATCCACTCTCTTTCATCGCATAATGGATCCTCGCTGCCCACCAGTACCTGATTGCCGGTCTCGGGCCGATGGTACCCGCCAAGATCGGCATCCCCTACCACCATGCCGTCCTTTTCATAACTGAACCCATCGGGCGAAGGTACAAAGTGCACTTCGTGCCGCAGCGGCCTGGTTTTGATCTTCATCTGTTTCTCAACACCTGCCATGCGGTTGACGACAGCGGAGTGGGGCCCGGCTGCATTGACCACTACAGCGGCATCGATTGTTTTTCCACTTTTCAGAGTCACCCCGACAACGCGATGGTCGTTTTTTCTTATCTCGACGACCTCCTCATTAAACAGGAAGGCTGCACCCTTTGCTTCCGCGGCCCGCTGGACATTGTGGACAGAAAGGACCGGGTCGTTAATGTACCCGTCGTTGGGATAATAAACGACCATATCACTAATTTTTTCCTCTGACGGCTTATCAAACAGCGGGTCTTCCGGCCTTTTGGGGGGATAAAACGAATCATCAACAAAATGCGGCATTCTTTCGAGCAGTTTTGCAGGGTTCCAGATTTCATAAGGTATGCCCAGTACATCGTGCAGTTTGATGTGAGTGCTCGGATCGTGCCCCTTGTGATAAACGTTTACCAGTCCGGTCTGATAGAACCTGGCCAGCCCTTTTTCATCATTTGCATCAAGGTAATTTTCCCAATCCTTCCAGGAAAAATAGCTGTCATAGGCAATTGCCGTCCCTTCCAGAGTGGAGTAATGGGTCCTTATAATTGCGCATGTGTTGCTGGTAGAACCATGCCCCGCCGCCGCAAGCCTGTCCACATTCAAGGTCCTGTATCCTTTTTTGGAAAGCTCATAGGCAATGGCAGCCCCTGAAATACCCGCCCCGATGATGATGGCGTCATATGTTTGCGTCATACTCAATTGTTCTCCTGATTCCCTTTTTTTTCATTATTGCCTCTTGTGATATTTTTTGCCTCGCTCTATCGCCTGAACGTAGCCTGTTATCTAATCAGACAACAATATATTAATGAGCCGCAACTATATCAAGAAAAATTGTCGAAGAACATTGTTTCCGTAAGCAAAATAAAATTACCAACGATGATGTAATGTGGTAATAGGTACTCTCATGGATTTTTACTGCGTCACCGGCATAAACCATTGAGGTTGCATTGGTATGAAACAAAAAAACTTTTTCTCTTTTAAACTTTTCGTCCCGGGATTTACAATCATTTTCGGGATAGTGCTGATCGTTTTCGCTGTCATGCGAGTGGCACAGACTGAATCATTTCTCAAACGCGCGGAACGAACTACCGGAACGATTTTAGAGGTACACCAGGGGATACTGGTCTGGAGTGCCGTGATTAAGCTGGAGTTTCACGATGCGGCAGGGTCTGCATGGAAGGCAGAATTCGAAACCGGCGGAGAAACAACATCACTTAAAAAAGGTGATTCAGTCAACCTCCTTTACGATCCGACGAACAAATCATCCGTGTATGTTGGAGATCCAAGGCTTAACCGGTATCCGGTTTCAAGCATATATTTCATTCTAGGTGGATGCCTCATTTTTTTTACCATTTACCGTTTGCGAAAAAATGCCGCCGGAACCGAAGATTCACTTAATGCCTGAACGAAAACCTTAAAACATCTGAAATTACAGTCAGTTATGCGCTATTCTCAAGTCGAAGTTTTTTAGCTGTCAGCTGTCAGCGGTTAGCCTTTAGCCTTTAGCCTGAAAAATCAACCAGATAACACCATTTAGCTAAGAGCCAACAGCTATAGACCGTCACATATTAAATTGCACAAGGCTGGAGGGAGGAGGCTGTATTGTAATACGCCGACGACCGATAACGCAGTGAAGTTTAATATGTGACGGTCTATAATAGCTTGTTCACAAATCTTCGCATACTTTCAATCATTTTATTACTTGGCCCTGAAAAGAGCATATTCGGCAATAATATTTTTTGCCGCGGATAATCTGTTGCTTTTTGTATTTCACTGTGTTAACAGGCTGGATGTACATCAATATTAATTTCTTCAGGAGTTTTCAAATTATAATGAACCACACTGTATCAGGCAGTTATTTTACCTATTATTTTTATTTTAGCGGAGGTATGCCCGTGGTGTGATGAACCATTGATAATTCCAAGTGTTCAAAAGCCGCGGGCAAAAAGCCCGCGGCTTTTTTATTTTTACAAAAAGTAACTCATTTAAATCTTACTCATCCATTTTTGGAAAAGGAACTAAACCATGAAGACAACCTATGACCTGCACGTGGAAGAATTTATCCCGCTAACATCACCGGCTGAGATTAAAAAACTGATTCCGATAAGTGAAAAGGCATTTAAAACCGTTGTCAACAGCAGAGCCCAGATAGGCGATATTCTTTCCGGCAGGGACAAAAGACTGCTTATCATCACAGGCCCCTGTTCAATCCACGATGAAAAGGCGGCCATTGAATATGCCTTGCGGCTGAAAGATCTTTCGGAAAAAGTAAAAGACACAATGCTGCTGGTCATGCGTGTATATTTTGAAAAACCCAGGACCAATGTAGGCTGGAAAGGGTTAATTAACGATCCATGGTTAGATGACAGTCATGATATTAACGAGGGTCTTAAAAAAGCACGACGCCTTTTGCTCAAAATTACCGAAATGGGAATCCCTACGGCAACGGAAATTCTCGATCCCATCACACCGCAATATATAGCAGGGCTTGTCTGCTGGGCAGCAGTAGGGGCAAGAACAACCGAGTCCCAGACCCATCGCGAAATGGCTTCCGGACTTTCCATGCCCGTTGGATTCAAAAACTGCACGGACGGTGATCTATCAACAGCTTTAAATGCAATGATCGCCGCCGGATCACCCCAGTCTTTTATAGGAATTGATGCATCCGGCAAATCCTGTATTGTAAAAACCACTGGAAATCCCTTTCCCCACATTGTCCTGCGCGGCGGTTCACGGCCCAACTACGATTCCTTCAGTGTAAATGAGACGGTATCAATACTGAAAGTCAAGGGGTTGTTAGAGGCGGTGATAGTGGACTGTTCCCATGGAAATTCACGAAAAAACCATAAGGCCCAGGCAGTTGTCTGGCAGGATGTCATCAACCAGTACATGGATGGAAATAAAAACCTGATCGGTTTAATGCTTGAAAGCAACCTGGGCTCCGGAAACCAGAAAAATACGGGAGATCTTTCCACCATGAAGTATGGAGTATCCATTACAGATGCCTGTATTTCATGGGAAACAACGGAAAAACTGATTATCTCGGCCCATAATCAACTCCTTCGAAATAAAAATGAGTCAAACGGCACTCCAGATCATGCACCCGGAAGCCGGTACAAACTGGTATGAAGCCGTAAATCGCAAGGCCGAATTAAACCCGGCCCCCCGTGCAAGATTTTCTCCGGGTATCGCCTGCCCGTCAAGAATACAGGCAAATACGCGAAGATGCAGGTCGGCTCTTAAGTGAATCGCACCATCGGCCTCTCATAAACGGAAAACCGGGGCAGAAAATCAATTGCATTCAGGGCACGAGGTTCGATAAAATCGCGAACGGCATGGGTTGCATACTCGCGCAGAACATACCCGGAAATCAGCGTCTGAACAATTCTCAACTAATTGCTTGACTTTTTATTCTACAGGAATTATTTTGTATCCATCAAATGATGGAAACATGTATTGGGATAAAGTTGATGGAGAAATGCACTCCGCGCATCCGCACGGCATCTTTCATCGCACCTCTCAAAAGTATAAGGAACAATTTCTATGTCATCTCCGCTTGAAAAAGCACGCCTGGCCCCTGATTCCATGAAGGCCAGAATACTTGCCGCGGCCAGGCGCCTGTTCGGCGGTTACGGCTACCAGGGCACCACCACACGCATGATCGCCCATGATGTGGGCATCGACATATCCACCCTCTATTACCACTGGGGGGAAAAACAGGATCTTTATGAAGCCGTTATCATGGATCTCAATGATGAAATTCAACTCAAGCTTAAAGAGGTCGAGAAGATCGTTCATGGAAAATCGGTGGCAATTCGTCTGGAAGTGGCCATCGACATGATAAGTGACTATCTGTTTGACAACCCTGAAGTATCCAACCTCATCCTGTACCGTTATTTCAGCAAAAATAAAGATGAATTCGGCATCGATATACATGTTCCGGGATATATTTCCAACATCGCGGTGGCAATGGGACTGGCCATGGATAAAAAAAGCATCTCCGTGCAGGCCAAGGCGCGTGTTCTGGCGGTCTGGAACTCGGTTTTCAATTTTATATCCGGAGAGACTTATTTCAGGCCCATGCTTGATGTGGATCGAAAAAAATATATTGAACTTGTTAAAGAGACATTAAAATTTATTCTGATTCCGGCCTTCACACGGCTGGATTAGAACCTTTGAAAGTGAGAAGTGAATAGTGAAAAATGAAAAGTGAGAAATTAAGGAATTCTACCGATTTTATTTATGAAAAGGAGGAAGACAAATGGCGTTAAACCTTGATTCTATCGGAAAGAAAATCGGTCCTCTTTCCTCGGATTATACCTGGAAAGATGCCGTACTTTACGCCCTGGGCGTAGGTGCCGGTTTTTCCGATCTGGAGTACTGCTATGAAAAAGATCTGAAAGTCATACCGAGTTTCGCCACCACAACACTTTATAATTTTATGCCCGAACTGATGGTAGCCTCCAATGTGAATCTTGCAGGCATTCTCCATGGCGAAGAAGAACTCATCTTTCACAACCCGATCCCGCCCGAGGGCACCATGACCACCGAGGGCAAAATCACCGATTATTTTGACAAGGGCGAAGGCAAGGGCGCCCTGGTCGTTGCGGAAAGCGAGACCCGGCATTCCAACGGCAAAAGACTGTTCACGGCACGGGCCACTGTTTTTGCCAGGCTGGACGGCGGATTCGGGGGTAAAAACGCACCTAAAAGGGAGATTGTCTTTCCTGACCGCACTCCGGACTTTTCGGTAGATGCATCACCATCTGCTGATCAGCCCCTGATTTACAGACTTTCCGGCGATGTATTTCAGCTTCATGTGGATCCTGAATTTGCTAAAATGGCCGGTTTTGAAAAACCAATCATGCACGGCTTGTGCACCCACGGCTTTGCCTGCCGGGCACTGATCCAGAGTCTTATCCCCGGCGAGCCGGAAAAAGCACGGCGGATGTTCAATCGCTTTACAAAGCCCCTTTATCCCGGCATGCCGCTTAAAACATTGATCTGGAAGACCGGCGAAGGAAAGGCTGTCTGGCGGGTGGTGAATACCGAGACCGGTGAAATCGTGATCAACAACGGTGAATTTGAATACGGGGATATTCCCAGGGACGAGATCCGTTTTGATGAAAAGGTGGCCATCGTGACCGGAGCCGGAGCAGGCCTGGGACGGGTCTATGCCCTGGAGCTGGCAAAACGGGGAGCCAAAGTGGTGATCAACGACCTTGGCGGAGCCCGTGACGGGTCCGGCGGCAGCTCAAAATCTCCGGCCGATAAGGTTGTGGATGAGATCAAGGATATGGGAGGCCGGGCCGTGGCCAATTATGACAATGTAGCCTCACCCGAGGGCGGCGAGAATATTGTCAAGTCCGCCCTGGATGCCTTCGGGACAGTGGATATCCTTATCAACAACGCGGGTATCCTGCGGGACAAGAGTTTTATCAAAATGACTCCGGAAAACTGGAATGCGGTTCTCGCTGTCCACCTGAACGGCGCTTACAACGTGAGCCGCCCGGCGTTTAAGGTTATGCGCGAAAAAGGCTACGGCCGCATCGTGATGACCACTTCCGCCGCCGGACTTTACGGTAACTTCGGTCAGACAAATTATACTTCCGCCAAACTGGCACTGGTGGGATTCATGAATACCCTCAAGCTCGAAGGAAAAAAGTACAATATCAAGGTCAATACCATTGCTCCGGTGGCGGCTTCGCGCCTGACCGAAGACGTGCTGCCGCCCGATTTTCTTGAAAAACTCAAACCCGAATTCGTGGCACCCATGACCCTCTTTTTATGTTCTGAAGAATGCCCGGTCACCGGGAATATCTATAATGCCGGCATGGGCTTTTACAACCGCGCGGCCATTGTCACCGGTCCTGGAACTGTAATCGGCGACGGCTCAAAAATACCGGAGGTGGAGGATATAGAAAGCCACATGAATAAAATTTCCTCGCTTAAAAAAGGCAGGGAATATTTCCAGCTCAATGACCAGCTCGGCGATGTCATGGCTGCCTTTGCCGCACCGGCGGGTGAAGCTTCGGATACGGACGGTACCACCGCTTCGGTGGCTGCTGTTTTCGAAGCCATGCCCGATGCCTTTAATGCCGACGCGGCCGGAGGTGTGGATGTGGTATTTCAATACAACATATCCGGTGAAGGCGGCGGAGACTGGTACTGTGAAATCAAGAACGGGGCCTGCACTGTTACCGCCGGCAGCACTGACAGCCCGGCGTGTACTCTGAAAATGGCTGCCGGTGATTTCCTCGCCATGATGAACGGCACTCTGCCGGCCATGCAGGCATATACATCCGGCAAACTAACGATCGCGGGCGATATCATGAAATCCCAGCTCATTGAAAAGCTGTTCAAGTTTTAACCATTTGACGACACAGGAGAATTAAAAATGATAGGTATTACTTCATATGGCGCATATATTCCGCGTTTGAGGCTCAACCGGTCTGCCATTGTCCAGGGGATGGGCTGGTTTGCCCCTGCTGTTATGGCGGTATCCCAGGGAGAAAGATCCATGTGCAACTGGGATGAGGATTCAATTACCATGGCGGTGGCGGCATCACGCGACTGCCTGACCGGTCAGGATAAACAAAATCTGGATGCCGTGTACCTGGCATCCACGACACTTCCCTTTGCAGAC
Organism: Desulfobacteraceae bacterium 4572_123; assembly: GCA_002084545.1. GTDB lineage: Bacteria > Desulfobacterota > Desulfobacteria > Desulfobacterales > 4572-123 > 4572-123. The sequence goes on from NBLJ01000065.1 coordinate 8,382, forward strand.
AGGCAGAATGCCGGCATCATATCGGCGGCATTGAATCTGAAAGAGGAAATAACGACAGCGGATTATACCGCATCTCAGAAAATCGCCACCACTGCCCTGGTGAGCGCCCTGGAATCGGTACAGAGCAAAGCCAAAAAAAATATCATGGTGACGGCGACAGACCGCCGGGAAACCAGGACCGCCTATTTTTATGAGATGTGGTTCGGCGATGGCGCGGCTTCGCTGATAGTGGGCGACACGAATGTAATCGCCGAATACAAAGGATCATATTCCATTTCCTGCGATTTTGTCGATCATTACCGCGGCAGCCAAAACCAGTACGATTATGTCTGGGAAGAAAGGTGGACCCGGGATTCAGGCTATGGCCGGATTATCCCGAAAGTGATCAACGGCCTGCTCGACAAGCTGGATATTACCATGGATGATGTGGACAAGCTGGTTTACCCCTGTTTTTTCAAGGGCGATCATCGTAAAATCGCCAAAAAACTGGGTGCGGCACCTGAAAAGCTGGTGGACAACATGCATGAGGTTCTCGGTGAAACCGGTGCGGCCCATTCATTCATGATGCTGATTTCCGCGCTTGAGGAAGCAAAGCCCGGTGACCGAATCCTCGTGGCCGGTTTTGGACAGGGTGCCAACGCGCTCTACTTTGAAGTCACGGAAAATATCACTAAACTGGCCAAAAGAAACGGTGTATCCGGCTGTCTGGCCAATAAAAAAACCACTGACAACTATCTTAAATGGCTGAAGTTCAGGGATTTGATCAAGACGGAAATGGGCATCCGTGCCGAAGCACCCACCCAGACCGCCACCACGGTGCTGTACCGGAAAAACAAAATGATCCTGGGCCTGGTAGGCGGCAAGTGCCGCAAGTGCGGTACTCCGCAGTTTCCCAAAATGGATATCTGTGTAAACCCGGACTGCGGTGCAATACACAGCCAGGATGATTATGAATTTGCCGATGTTCCGGCCAAAACCAAAACCTTTACAGGTGACATGCTGGCCATATCCGTTGATCCGCCGGCCATCTACGGGATGGTTCAGTTTGAAGGCGGGGGCCGTTTAATGGCCGATTTCACCGATTGCGAACTGGATGACGTCAAAGTCGGACTGCCGGTGCGGATGGCCTTTAAACGCAAGGTAACGGACAAGGAACGCGGATTTGTGAATTATTTCTGGAAAGCCGTGCCCGTGCCCGGAGCCGCCGAAGAGATGAATAAAATTCGCTATGACGGCCGGGTGGCAATCGTGACGGGCGCAGGCGCAGGCCTGGGCAGGGTCTATGCCCTGGAACTGGCAAAAAGGGGCGCAAAGGTCGTGGTCAACGATCTGGGCGGTGCCCGGGACGGCTCCGGATCGGGTTCCCGGTCAGCGGCCGACAAAGTCGTGGAGGAAATCAAGGCCCTGGGCAGCGATGCAGTTGCCAGTTACGACAATGTGGCCACAACTCAAGGCGGCGAAAATATCGTCAAGACGGCGGTCGATACCTTTGGCCGGGTCGATATCGTCATCAACAATGCCGGCATCCTGCGGGACAAGAGTTTCCTGAAAATGGAACCGGACAACTGGCAGGCGGTCCTGGATGTACACTTGAACGGCGCCTACAATGTCAGCCGGCCCGCCTTTACGGTCATGCGTGAAAACGGATACGGCCGCATCGTCATGACCACTTCGGCGGCAGGGTTGTACGGCAATTTCGGCCAGACCAATTATTCGGCCGCAAAGCTGGGCCTGGTCGGCCTCATGAACACCCTTAAACTGGAAGGAAAAAAATATGACATCAAGACCAATACTGTCGCACCTCTGGCAGCCTCACGGCTGACCGAGGATGTAATGCCGCCTGAGATGTTTGAAAAAATGAAGCCTGAATTTGTGGCGCCCATGGTGCTCTACCTCTGCAGTGAGCGATGCAATCAATCCGGCAAAATCTTTAATGCCGGCATGGGGTATTACAACCGGGCGGCGATGATGACCGGCGCGGCAGTATCCCCGGGTGATGAACAGAACCCGCCGACTCTTGAAATGATCCGGGACAACTGGGATGCAATCAATGCCATGGAAGGTGCAAAAGAACTCCAGGATGCCAATGCAGCCATAATGGATCTCTTTACCCCGGCGGCGCCGGCTGCGGCATCAGCCGAAGAAGCGTCGGACGACGGCATGGATGTGGCCGGTATATTCGATAAAATGGCCGGCACCTTCAATGCGGATGCGGCAGCCGGAGTGGATGTGGTCTTTCAGTATAATATCACTGGTGATAACGGGGGCAACTGGTATTGCGTAATCAAGGACAATGCCTGCACTATTGAAGCCGGCCTGCACGACAAACCGGTCTGCACCCTGAAAATGGCTGATGGTGATTTCATCGCCATGATGAGCGGCAAACTGCCTGCCATGCAGGCCTATACATCCGGCAAACTTACGATCGAAGGTGACATCATGAAATCCCAGCTTCTCGAAAAGCTGTTTACATTGAATTAGGAGGAACCAAGCATGGCAACAGGAATAAAAGATAAAGTTGCAATCATCGGAATGGGATGCAGCAAATTCGGAGAACGCTGGGACATGGGCGCCGAAGAACTCATGGTCGAAGCATTCGAAGAGTGCATCGCCGATGCCGGCATCGAGAAAAAAGATATCGGGGCCGCCTGGCTGGGGACCTGTTTTGACAACATCAACGTGGGCAAGAGTGCCCTGCCCCTCTCCACGACCCTGCGACTGCCGTTTATCCCGGTCACCCGGGTGGAAAACTTCTGTGCCACGGGCACCGAGGCTTTTCGCGGTGCAGTCTATGCCGTGGCGTCAGGGGCCTATGACATCTGCCTGGCCCTGGGCGTAGAAAAACTCAAGGACACCGGCTACGGAGGCCTGCCAAGTTTTGTGGGATCGGATTCCGGCAGCCTGACCTGGCAGTGGTTCCCGAATATCACCGCGCCCGGTTCATTTGCCCAGCTGGCCAGCGCCTACGGGGCAAAATACAAAATATCGGACAGGGATATCAAACGTGCTATCGCCCATGTATCAGCCAAAAGCCACGCCAACGGGGTCAACAACCCCAAGGCTCATCTGCGTAAGGCCGTAACCGAAGAGCAGATCATGGCTTCCCCGATCATCGCCCATCCCCTGGGATTATTCGACTGCTGCGGTGTCAGTGACGGGGCTGCGTGCGCCATTGTTACCACACCGGAAATTGCAAGAAAACTGGGTAAAAAAAACCTGGTTTCGGTCAAGGCTCTGCAACTGGCACTGAGCAGCGGTGAAGAGATGGGCTACAACAACTGGGACGGTGACCACTTCATGACCACCACCAAAGCCAGCACAGAGGCGTACAGGGAAGCAGGCATCACCAATCCGAGGGAAGAGATCAGCATGATGGAAGTACATGACTGTTTTTCCATCACCGAGCTGGTCACCATGGAAGATCTGCACATCTCCGACAGGGGCAAGGCGGTCAAAGATGTCATGGACGGGGTATTTGACATGGACGGCCAGGTTCCCTGCCAGGTGGACGGCGGGTTGAAATGTTTCGGCCATCCCATTGGCGCTTCCGGTCTGCGGATGATTTATGAAATGTACCTGCAGCTCCATGGCCGGGCCGAAATGCGTCAACTGGAAAACCCGAAGTATGGCCTGACCCATAATCTGGGCGGTTTCCCGGCAATGAATGTATGCAGTATTTCCATTGTCGGCCGGTATGACGAGTAATCCAGATTGAAAAGTGAATACTGACACCTGTAACCTCGGAGCAAGGGGAGAAAAAAATGTTTGAACTGACCAAACCGCAAAAACAGATCCGGAAAGCGGCCAGAGCCTTTGCAAGGGGAGAGTTTGACAAGGAACTTGCCCAGGAGATGGATAAGAAACATGAGTTCCCCTTAAAAATCTGGGAAAAAGCCGCGGATCTGGGGTTTATCGGCATTCATTTTGCCGAGAAACACTCGGGCGGAGGAATGGGGCTGTTGGAAAACACTCTGATTGCCGAAGAATTTTGCCGCCGGGATTCCACCATCGGTATGGCCCTGACCAGCGCCGGTTTTGCGGCCGAATGTCTGGTGCGCTTTGCCGAGGAAAAGCTTAAAAGCAAATTTCTTCCGCCTGTGGCAGAGGGGCGGATGCT
>NBLJ01000006.1 GCA_002084545.1 Desulfobacteraceae bacterium 4572_123
CTTCACCTTCCGGTTCTTCACTTCCCAGATAAGTGAATATTCATCATTCCCCGCCTTTGCAAAAATGTCGGTCTGGAATTCCGGTGTCGGTAACTAAACCGCTGTTATCATAGCCTGAATCTCCGCCGGAGGCCCCGCCGGAAAAACCGCCGCCCACAACACCATCGGTGCCTTTGTAGGAAGCTTCCCCGCCGACGGCCCACTCCGTCCCGAGCCGAAAATCCTTGTCCACGTTGACCTCCATGATCAACGCTTCGATATAGACCATGGCCCGGGGTATATCGAGTTTTTTGATGATATTTTCCAGGACCAGGTAGTCCTCTTTTTCGGCCATGATAATAAGGCTGTTAGTGGCCTTGTCGGCCTTTATTTTTACTTTTTCGGACACGACATTGACTTTCTTGCCCTTCACAGGGGCATCTTTTTTTGCAGGCAGTTCCTGCAATACCTTGGCAAGATCCTCTGCATCCGCGTTTTCCAGATAATAGACATGGATCGATCCCTGGCCCCGGGGTGTTTCACGGTCAAGCAGCTTAATCAGTCCGGATACCCTTTCGGTGTCCACTTCACTTGCCAGCAGTATAATGACATTGGTTCTTTCGTCGGCTACAAATTTAAATCCGATGGCCGATTCCGGGAATGTCAATGGTTTTCAGGATGCGCAGCAGGCGCTTTATGTTGGAATAGACATCTGTGACAATCAGAGTGCTGGTGGGCGGGTAGGACAGAATCACGCTGCTTTTGGAAATCAGGGGCGCAAAGAGTCGTTTGATTTCATCAGGGCCGGCATATTTTAAATGAATCAACTGGGTGACGATCCTGTCTTCGGGGCTTCCGGATTCTTTTTGAAGCAGGGTTTTGATGTTTTTGGTGCGGGCATCGGGAGATGGTACTATTTTTGTGATTGCTCCGGCTTTGACCGTTGTATATCCGTGAACTTCCAGGACGGATTCAAAGACTTTGAAGGCTTCACCCATTGATATCTTAGCCGGTGAAATGATGGTGACTTTGCCCTTGACCCTGTGATCCACCACAAAGTTTTTTCCTGTCAGTTCACTGATGAATTTAATAAACACATTAATGTCAACATTGTTGAAATCAATGGATATAAACCGCTGGTCCGCGGCTTCTGCTGAAACTGCCGGTTTAGTGGCGGTTTCAGCGGCAAAAGCGGGCAGAGTCTGCGGGAACAGGAAAAGCAGTATTGTGTGCAGGAGTATCACGATAGATCTGTCTAATTTGAATATTTCAGAATATGGTTTCATATTTTTATCGATTGTTAAAAGTTTGCAGTACAGGTCAATGAACTTAATTTTCAATATTATAAACGATATCTCTCAATTGGCCCCGGCGTTTGATCTGCAGGGCAGCGCTGGATGCCGTTTTCAACTTTGAGTAGAAGTTTATGGCATCATCCATGGATTGGATTTCTTCTCCTTCGACACCCTTGATAATATCTCCGTTTCTAAGGCCCATTTTCCGAAAAAGCGAGTTGGGCTTGATTCCGGAAAGAATGAGTCCGCCCGGTTCCCCGTTTTCTATATAGGGCCGTACTTTAATCTGGTTCATTAGATCATTCATATTGGCCATGGCATCTTCTATCTGTGATCGTTTTATTTTTATCTTATATGATCTTGCCGGAGATGATTTTGATACAGTCCTGAAACGATCTGAAGAAGCTGCCCTGAGCGATTTTCCGCTTTTCAGTTTTTCCATTTCCAGAATTTCGTCTTTGCCGTTGATGCTGAGCACAACCTTTTCGCGCAGGATCAGTTTTACGGTAGCTCCCTGAATCGAATCGCCGCTGCCGTAAAGATTCTGTTTTCTTTCTTTTGTATCTTCGATGACTGCGCGATCTTTCCCCTGCACACCGGTAACGGTTCCCCAGAGCTTAAGTTTCAGGTCAGTCTGTTTTAAATCACCTATATCGATCTGCTGCCCGGTTTCAGGAACGCTACTGGTTTCCGTGTTAAAAAGATTGCGCTTTGTAATGACGGCATAGTCTGCAAGAGATTTTATAATTTTTTTGTCAGGTTTGACTGCATTGCGGGCATTTACCACGGAGCGGTGGGATTGTGCCAGTCTGGTGGCGACAGTCTTGTAAAAGGCGGTAACCCCGAGATACACGGCGGCTGTAATCAGCAGTATGTTGAATATGGTGAAATAAGTTTTTATCATATCTGTTAGACGTTAAAGTGAAAATTTGGGATCTTCAAGCGTTCCCCTGATTTTAAATTTAACCCCCTCTTTTGTTGACTTTATTTGAGGCAGCAGCAAACCGGCAATACCCTGGCCAAGACCGGCGATAAAGCCCGAGTGGGGCTGGATTGTGCCGGTGAGCCGCAATGTGCTTTTTTCAAAAGGATTTTTTAAAATAATAATGCCGGCAATCGTCCCATCTACCTGACTTCCGTCAAATGTGCATTTTTTTACCTGGATTCTGCGGCCGTTAAACGTGACTTCTCCTTCGATATACTGAAATGTCAGATTGTCCAATCCAAATACAGGGGTTGGGAATGTAAGTAGTGCATTGGTAATATTCAGATTAGCGCGTGCGTTTACAAGCGGTCCGCGGTTTTTATTAAAGGCAATGGTACCTGACAGCAGCCCTGCGGACGGGTATCTGGAAAAAGTCTGCAACCCGGAAATTTCCCGGATCTGAATTTCACTCAGGTTAACATCCAGCCTTGAACGGTTGTCTGATTGTTTGTTTGAAACGGCAGTTGTTCCGTTAAAGGTGCCGTCTCCTGCCCGGCCCGTAAACGTGTAAATTGTTTCGGGCTTGAAAAAAGAGAGCAATTTCGGTTTAATTTTTATTTCATCAATATCAAACAGCGAATCATTGAATCGCTTTATGGTTACATTCCGCAGTTTTATTCCCGGCGGCAGAACCGGGGCGGCATGACCGGTCATGATTGAAAAATCCGGATTGGCACGGGAAACTCTATAGGCCAGGGTTTTTTTTATCACATCGGACGGAAAAAGGTAATACAATAAAATACAGGTAATTACAGCAATATATGTGGTGTAGGAAAGTATTTTTTTGTTTTTACTCATAACCGGCCTATATTTCCAGGGTTTCCAACTGTAAGACAACGTTTATGGCGTTTTTCCGATTTTCTTTTTTTAGTATCGACAGGCGTTTTACCCGTACCATGTTCGGTGAAGTTTCCACCATGTGCAGATAGGTGGTCAGTTGGTTGAGTGTTACGGCCTGCAGTTTCATTTCCACCAGAGACAGCTTGTATGGACTGTTCTTCTGCATCGAGGTAGATGGTTTCATATATGTAATATTGCTCTTAATCTTTGCCTTGCCGGCCAGATCATCAAGAAATGAAAAAAGTGTAAAGCCCTTTGGCCGCCTGGAGAATTTTGATCTGGTCAGATCAGCCCGGCGGTGCAGGGATTCATATTCAGCCTTGAGCCGAGTAATGTCGGCCAGAATCCGGGTCTTGGCCTGCAGAGCCCTTTGAACCTGCTCTCTTTTGTCCATGAAGGGAAAGACAATAAATTGCAGCACGACAAAAAGGCATATAAAAATACCGGCTGCATATATGGCGTAGCGTTCCCGTTTTTTAAGTTTTATGGCCATCTCCTGGTGGTGCTCCTATAGTTCTATTTTCAATTTAAAGCGTACACGTTTCCCGGACTTCTCGATATTGGCCGAACTGATGGTGACCGATTTAAACAGCGGATCACGGCCGAGCTGGTTTTTCATATCGTCGACAGAGTTGAATGTGTCGGTTATGCCGGAGATCAGGATATTGTCCGGGTTGATCACAAGGCGGCTCAGATCGACATCAAGCCCGGAAGGAATCCGGCTGCTGATCTGTTTTAAAATTTCAATTCTCGGGATATATCTTCCGGAGCCCCCTCCCGTTATCTGTTTTTTTTTGAGTTCTTCAATTTTTATACGCATCTGCTGCAGGGGATCGACTATTCGTTTGACCTCCGGAAAAGTTGATTTGAAGATCTCATGAATCCGGGCGTCCAGTGAAAGCAGTTGTTTGCTCGAGCTGCTGTTGTCGATCATGATATTCATAAAACCCATGATAAACACAAACAGTGCCAGAGTGCCGGTTTTTATAAAGCTGTTTTTGTGTTCGGCCCAGTGTTTTTTGACGGCAAAGGGGCCTTTTCGGATATTCAGGCAGCGGGTCCGTTCGGTATGGAGTAGAGATAGAGCCAGGGCAGGGTCCATCCCGGCCGGATTCCAGTTGACAGCCATGTTTTCGGACATGGCTGTATCGGTCAGGGAGGCAAGATCGCAAATAGAAACGGGGTACCCGGTTAGCTCCCCGATGTCCGCCTGAAAATCAGGGGTCACGCGGCCGGGGCCGGTAAGGTAGATCCGGTCCGGCTTGAAATCGACGTCGAACTGTTCTTCAAAGGCAAGCAGTATGCGTTTAATTTCAATACTCAGGGATCGGGCTGTCCTGGATGTATCAGGGTTCAGGCCCACCGTGCGAATTAGATGGACCTGTTTGGCCATGAGGGCGATTATCGTGCTTTTCAGCGGATCGATTTCCACTATTAGGGCATTGTTCTCAATATCCGGTATTTTTGCCAGGCACAGGGCCGTTGGATATCCACCGCCCACGGTTATGACGTTGGGATTGACCCCGTTAGCCGCCAGGATATCCAGGTATGAAGAAAGCTGGGTTTTTTCCAGACCGGCCACGAAAATATGGGATGAACTTGAATTGTCGGCGCTTTCAAGCGTATAAAAATCCAGAATCAGATCCTCCACCGGAACCGGCATCAGTGGTTCCAGTTCATATGCAAGGATTTGACGAATTTTTTTCCGGCCTTTAAAGGGGACGTGAAAGTTTCGGAATAAAAATTCGGCTGCGGGGAAGGATGCGGCGCAGTCTGAACAGGAAAGGTCCATCTCCCGGGCAATATTTTCCAGTGCCGAAGCCATGGCGTTTTCGAATCCGCCTTCGGCGGCAACAGCCACCTGAGCGTATGCCTCAACAGTGTTGCCGCTCAGTGTGTTTTTGATTGCCACGGCGGATATTGAATTATGTCGAATATCAAGGCCGAGGATTTTTTTACTCAAGGTTATGTCCCAATCTATTTTTTACTCGATAATGAAAAATATTTAAGCAATTGTCATGCCGGATACAAAAGCTATTTTTTTCAGAAACTTAATTGTATTATACTCTACAGGGTTTGCCAAGATAAAATTTTGCATTGATATTTGCCGGATTTTTTTTCTTTTTCACGCCGTACCACCGCACTTATTGTTGTTGTTATGCCATGCAGAATTGCCGATGCCCGGATTTGGAAGATATCGCCGGCAGTGGTGATAAGATTCTTCTTGATGCCACTGTCCTTGCATCCCGGGCAATTCAAATACCACTCTTTGTCCAGAGAGTTGGCAAACCCGTCATCCGATTTCTCCTGCCGATATTCATAAATAGCCATGGCGAATTCTTCGTTGCCCTCAGGCAAAAGTGCCGCGATGACAGGCAATTCAGCCGTGTTGATGTTTATTTTACCGCCATAGGTGAATTTACTGCTTCCGGCCTCCGTTGCGCCAAAAACCGTCACATATCGGGCCAGGCCCTGAATCCCTCCGAAACCGTTTAACAGCTCGGGAGTGATGCCCTTGACCCTGCCAAGCTCTTCCAGGTGGCTGAAGGGTCCGTTTTTACAGGGGTACGGCGGCTCCAGACCTTCGTAATAGTCGGATTCGGCACCTGTGAGGCCGGTTATGGCATCGTTGTCATTAGAATCCAGCCAGTCCTTTATCGAATTGATAATTTCTACAGGTTCGATATCTTCCAGTGCTTCGGTATCCTGATCGATGATACTCTGCAGCAGTCTGGCCCATAAGAGGTGCTGGGATTCATTAAAATCATTTCCCTCGGGAAATTGCACCAGTGCATTGATCTGAATTTTGGCCGTTTCATCTTCAATGGCTACTGTAACCTGGCCATCCTCAAAATCGAGAACAGATATAAAATCGGCCATTTTTTCAGGGTCGGCCCAGTCTTCCTGTATCGAATCGATTTCAGAATCTTTTTTATCCTTGACCAGAACAGCCATGGCCATCTGTATTCCTGACGCGGCTATCTGGTTCAGGGTGACCCGGTCCCGCAGGACCATGGCGGCCGTGATTGATGACCGGGCCCTGCGGTTGAGTTCCACTGCGGTTGCAACCAGCAGCGTAATCACCGTCAGGACGATGAGCAGCGCAATGCCGCGGTTATGTTTTAAAATGGTCTGCATGGTTGTCGGTTACTCGATTTTTTCCCGGCTGGTAAAAAGAAAAACCGTGGTTTCAAAAGTTTGAGATCTCTCCTCGTCTCCTACCGAAAATGTTATGCCTATGGCTCCGGGTGTGGCGTAGCCAAATTCCGCTGCATCCGAATCCCACTTTTCGAATGTTTCTTCCTCTTTATCATAAAAGGTGAATGCCAGTGATTTTATGTTTTCACAAACAACCGGGTCCCACCTGCTTTCTTCAAATTCGGATGAAAACGGGAAAAGCCTGTCCGCGCGCCTGAGTACGTATTTTTCGTCCATTGTCTGGACATAATAAACAATTTCCGCAATACCGCCTGTCTGATTATCGTCAAGAGGCACGTGGGCCAGGGATGCCAGCCGCAGACGGCCGAAGGTTGTATCGCCGATCTCTTCTGTTTTACCGAAAATTCGATAGGGATCAGGCTGCGAGTTAAATTCAGGTTTTGTATACATCGGCGTTGTGGATACCCAGACAGACTGGAGATCGGTTGTTATCCGATTCAGACAGGCCTGGGCCATTTCAGCCTGCCCCATGCTGTGTTCAATGGCCTCAATATCGGAAAAAACGGTATTATAAGACCCGAAAATAGTGGTCACTATGATCGAAAAAATAAAAATAGCGGTAATAATTTCAATCAGGGTAAATCCCAGGTGTTTGAATGATGAATGATGAATGATGAATGACAAATGACGAACAGAAAATCGCTTTGCTCTGTCTTTATATGGAATGCGCTGAATATTGAATCCCCTATTGATCATTATCTTATCTTTCAGTTTACAGGCTGTTCAGGTAAAAGGTAGTTATGACCGAAAATGTTTACCATTTGCTTTTACACTCCATTTTCTATCTGTTGTCTTTCAGATAGCAGTAGCTTCTCAGGGCGTATTTAAATTCTCCGGCATTAAACAGAACGGTTACGTCAATTTTCTTCAAATTGTCGGATTCTGTTTCAAACTCTTCTGAGTCAATATTTTCCATGGATATTTCCCAGGTATATCCCGGAAAGTCGTTTCCAAAATCACCGGCATCATTCCCGCTGTTTTCTCCGCCGGCAGAGATGATTTGAGATAGTTTGCCCTGGGCCATGAAAGGTGCTGACGTGTAAAATTTTTCAGCCGTGGTCATCCTCATGGTCTGAGACTGCATTCTATAAACGGCCACCAGCACAATGGCAATGATGGACAGGGCCACCATGACTTCCAGCAGGGTAAAGCCGGAATCGTGTATCCTTCCGGGATTTTTTTTATTCTTCGAATTCGATATATTCATCAAAGATTTTTACCCCCGGTAAAAAAGGTTCGATCTGAAATGTCATTTTATGGTATTCGTCGTCTTCCACGTGGATGAATGCCGCTTGAGAATAATTTTCCTTGTAGAAAAAAATATCCGCCCGGCCGGTAGTCACTTTCCCCAGGCCCGGGTATTCGACATCAAGCAGTTTGAGGTCACCGGGAAGTTGAAATTTTTTTTCGGCTGTCTTTTCGGTTTCTTCGGTGGTTGTCTCTTCACTGCTCGTCCACAAGGTGCCGCTGTCAAGATCAATATGCATGGCATAGCGTTTCTGGTGCTTAAGGGCATTGGCCTTAAGAGTCCGGGTGGTTGTCATGATCCAGCGGCTTATGATTTTTTTTGAATCGTTGAGAATTGTATTCTGAAATCGGGGAGTGGCAAAAAAAAGAACAATGCTGATAAGTGCAAGCACAACGATCAGTTCAATTAAAGTGAAACCTTTGTTTGAAAAAATCATACATTGCCGTGCAATACCGCCCTTACATGTGCCCCCTGTTAAAAAATGCTTTCCGGCGGGTTTGCAGGCCGCATTGATAGAAGCATACACGAGGTTATTCAATCTCCCAGTTGTTGATGTCACTGTTTTTACCCTCGCCTCCCGGGACTCCGTCGGAACCATATGAAGAGATGTCAAAATCTCCGTGAATTCCCGGTGAAAGGTAAACAAACTCATTTTGCCAGGGATCCTTGGGGAGTCTGCCTTTCTCAAAATAACCACCGTTTTTCCAGTTTTTGGGAATCCGGCCGGAATCGGGTTTTTCAACCAGGGCCTGCAGTCCCTGTTCGGTGTCCGGATAGAAGCCGTTGTCCAGGTTAAATAATTTTAAGGCGGTCTCAAGGCTTTCAATCTGCATTTTGGCCTTGAGCTGCTTAGCCTCTTCGGGCCGTCCCATAATCCTGGGAACGATCAGGCCGGCGAGAATGCCCAGGATAACGATAACCACCATCAGTTCGATCAGGGTAAATCCGCGATTATTTGCGTTTTGCAGTAAAATCCGTTTTTTCATTTTTCCTCCAAAAAGCATATTTTAGCAGTTAGCTGTAAAAAGTGAAGGGTTTGGCACATAATCCGATAAGCTATCCGGATCATCCTCAAAATGAAGTTGTATTGCTTCTTTTAGATTAGCAGCTAATTCATCTAATGATTTTCCTTGGGTAGAAATGTTGAAATCAAGGCATCTTCCACCAAAAAATCGCCATCATGGTAAATATCAGCTTTAATAAGTTTATTCATTTGTATTTTTTTCTTTGTTTCACATAACGCTGTATTTTTACAAAAATATAAAATGGGATAATGTCATCGTCAAGAAAAATGAAACATTAAGAAATAATAGGCAGCCACTGTGCAATTTTAGGGCACGGACAAACGCAGAAAGATCAGAGAAATCACCTATGTTCACTTCGCGAATAAAAGAGATGACAAATATTCGCTAACTGCTCGTTTTTCATGATCAAAAAGGCAACATGCTAACGGGTTTTTATAATTTTGAATAGTCCGCCGCCATGAATTGCACTCAATGAATAGCATACTATTCTCTAAATTGCGACCCCGGATTATTCGAGAGTTCAAATTGCAATACAAATTAGCCACAGACCCACTCCGGTTAAATGCGATAGACTCTTTTTTTATTACAATTTAACAGGGCGGGCACAGAAAGGCAGGAACAATTCATCTATGTTCACTTCGTTAAAAAAAGAGGTGGGATATTCGATAACTTCTCGTTTCTTCAGATAAAAGCGTTATCAATCCTGAATTATTGTTTTTTTACTTGCCATACTACGATAAAAGTATACAGTGTGTGTATGATCATATCATGGAGTGATAGCCAATCTCGACGCTTTTATGAAGAGGGTAAAATAATGAAACCAATCCATCCGGAGCGTATAGTGACCTTGTAGATCATATTGAGCGGGTTGGCATTGAGTTTTATCGTCGATGGTGATTCGCCCTATACCTGTGTCACCGTAAAAGTGAGGCTTTGAAGTTATTGTTATTTTAAATTTTTTCGAACTGGGATTATGAACAGGAACTTGTATTACAGGAAATATGGTTTGTGTGCCATCGTGCTGTCAATGTTGATTTGCGCAGCTTGTGCTGAATCTATTGAAGATAAGTTCCTGCGTCTTGAAAAGGAGGGCGAGAGCCACTATTCAGCACGGCAATATTCCGAGGCTCTGGCTGTCTGGAAGCAGACGCTTGCGATGAGACCTGATGATGTCGGAATTTTGAGCAGAATCGGTGAAACCTATCTGCGGCTGGCTGAAATTTCCAATGCTGAAGAAACGTTCAGGAAAGTTGTCAAAATTAAACCTGATGCCTGGAGTGCCTGGCTTGAACTTGGCAAAATCCGACTCATTTCATGGGATGTTGCCTCGGCACAGGAGATCTTCGACAGATTCGGGCAGCATTTGACCAGAAGTTCGGCCGGTTATATTTTTCGGGGTGACATCCGAATGCTAAAAAATGATCTTTATGAAGCTGAACTGGATTATCGTCAGGCCCTGGCAATTGATCCTGAAAGTCAACCGGCCCTGGGGCGTCTGGCTATTTGCCTGCTTGGGCAGGAAAAAAAGGGGGAAGCTGAAAAGATTTATGCGACCCTGGCCGGATTAAAACCTGATAATCCGGATACATTGATTCAAATGGCTAATTTCTGGAAACTGGCCGATGATATAGGCCAGGCGGAGCAGCAGTACCTCAAGGTTGTGGAATTAGAGCCGGAGGATCTTGGCTTGCAGATGGCTTTAGCCGAATTTTATGTTGATACCGAGCAAAATGCTAAAGCCATGACAGTGCTTGAAAAAATACTCAACGCAAGCCCTGATAATAAGGCCGCCAGTCAAATGCGTGTGGAGGTTTTACTCAATCAGGGGAGTATGAATCAGGCTGGAAAGGCATTAGACAGTCTTTACGCTGATTATCACAATGATATGGCAATACAGATGCTGAAGGGCAAATATCATCTGATGATCCGGGAGCCGGGAATTGCAATGATCCATTTTAAGGATGTTGTGGACAAGGAACCGAACTTTCCTTTGGGCCATTATTGTTTGGGGCTGGCTTATCTTGCGGGCGGTCAAAACCAGCTCGGTTTTCAGAGTCTGGTAAAAGCCCTCAGCCTGGATACCGAATTTTATGATGCCGAACTGGCTCTGGCGGATTATTACTATAAAACCAAAGAGTATGATTTGTGCCTAGAACATGCCGGGCGAATTGCTGAAAAAGAGCCTGAGAATTATCGGTCTCATCTGATCATGGGCAATGCATATCTGGCCCAGGGGAAATACCAGGATGCCCAGGGCAAGTTCAGATCGGCTCAACTGATCAATCCGGAATCTAAATCGCCGCCCTATTTTATGGCGATGGCCGCGGAACTGTCTGGAGAAAAAGATGCAGCATTGATGCTTTACAGGGATCTGCTTGATAGATACACGGAACTGGCCGATGCGGGTATGCGGTATGCCAATCTGCTGATACAAATGGGGAAAATTAATGAGGCAAGACAGTATTTCGAAAATGCAGCTGAAAGTCAGCCCAACAACCCGTATCTGCGTCATATTCTGGGAGAAATATATGTTGCATCAGGGGAGAGTGAAGCAGGGGAAAAAGCCTATGGCCAGGCTGTGGCAATAGATCCTCAAATGACATTTTCCTACTTGAAAATTGCCGAAATTATGAAAAATAAAGGCGAAGTTGATAAACAGATAGATGTTCTTAAAACAGCCATTGAAAATGTCCCCGGTTTTACAGATGCCTATATGGAACTGGCAGGCATATACAGGCGGAACAATCAGATGGATGAGGCTATCGCAACAATTCGAACGGCTGTGGCTATGGATCAAAATGATCCTGTTCTTGCAAACAATCTGGCATCACTGTACCTTGACGCCGGCCTGGAATTCAACAAGGCTTTTGAACTGGCTCATGACGCCTATGAGAAACGGCCGGATGATCCGGCATTTGCCGACACCCTGGGATGGGCCTACTTTCATAAAGGGATTTATGGGCAGGCTGTGTGGTATTTGAAGGAAGCCGCCGGGCTCATGGCGGGCAGTTCACTGGAAAATAGCGATATATGGGAAAAGGAAAAGGCTATTGTCCATCATCATCTGGAGATGGCATTGAAGGCAAATGAAGAAAGAGATGTGGCGGAATAAAATTTGAAGATTTTTTGTATTAGCCACAGCCCACACAGGCCCACACTGACGATTAACTTTCCATGATTGCAACGTTGACTTTGTTCTGCCTGTCAACAATATACACCACGGTTGGATATTTTATGCTGAATGGGCACTGCTTCAAAACTACTTTGGGATGCCGGCAGGCGGTCTGTTTTTTACAACATACGTAAGAGTGATTTTGTCGGGTGAACCGGGGCCCACTTTTAATGATGCTGGACTCAGGGCGGGTTTGACCGTCATTTCTCCTGATTTTTTAATATTGTCCAGCTGAATTTTTTCCGTGTAGATCGTTGAGATTTTATTTAAAACATTCCTGGCGCCGACAATTTTGATCTTCGCAGGTGTAAGAACCGCACTTTGAAGAATCAAGCCTTCGGGTAGTTTGCCGATCCAGTCCGCCTGGATCGGCAGTTTTTTTTCCATGGTAACATCCAGTGTCACATTTATTACCGATGGAGTCACTTTTTTTAACAGTACTCCGGGCGGCAGTGTAATGTTTTCCGGGGTGATGGTGAATGTATTGCTTCCGACAACCGCCTTGCTCAGGTCCAGCCGCACATTGATCTGTTCGGGACGGATGGATTTGATAATCGTTCCGGAGCCGCTCAGGTTCAGGCTTACGTCATTTACCGAGGTTTCCAGAATCTGCATCTTGGGGCTGCGGTTCATATATTCGACAGGAATTTCAAGGGTGATCAGTGTCTCAAGACCGCGTGCAAAACTGAACCATATTCCTGAAACGAAAAAAAACGAAAGGAGGGCGGCCAACCCAAGGCGGAAATTTTCCTTTTTACGTGATGATACAGGCTCTGCCGACTCTCCGACATGATCTTTAAGCGCCTGCTCCAGTTCCAGGTTGTCATGAATATCGATTATACGGTTTCCCTTGGCGACTACGACCTCACCGCGTTCTTCCGACACAACTACTACCAGTGCATCGGTTTGTTCGGCCAGGCCGGCGGCGGCCCGGTGGCGCGTTCCGTAATAGGATGGTAAATCATTTCGTTTTGATAGCGGCAGGATAACCCCGACATCGGTAATGCGGTCACCTTTTATGACGGCGGCTCCGTCATGAACCGGGTTGTCATGCCAGAAGATGCTGAGAATCATCTCTTTTGATATCTGCCCGTGCCAGGAGATACCCCTCTGGGTAAACTCCTCTAAATCATCTGCTGCCGGGAAAACCAGTAATGCTCCGCTGTTTAGGCGCGACAATTCGTAAATACTTCCAACCAGGATCTCTATCGGTGTTTTTATTGTTTTATAGTGCAGTCCCCATAGAATGGTTTTTATATTTTTGGTCTGTAAAACAGTGCGAATTTCATTTTTAAAAACGATTATAACAATCAGTGCGGCAAACGCGATGATTCCCTGGAAGGCATAGCTGGTGACAATAAGGCCTATTGCAGCGGCAATGCGCTGAAGAATCCAGAGTAGAGTAATGCCGGCGAGAACACGAAATACATTGGTTCCGCGAAAAAGAACATATAGCCGGAAAAGGATGTAGCTGTTTAATGCAATATCAACAATGTCCTGCCACCGGATGCTGTTTAAAAATAGGATAAGATCGTATGGCATATCAATCCGTTATGCTGAAGCGTAGTGTTTTGAATATTTTTCCCCGCGGATCGCTGATTTCAATGGACCAGGGGCCTTTGTCCATCTCCCGTAACTGGATGCTGCTGAATGTGGACCATTTCGGCGGCTTGAGGGAGAGTTTTTTTCTGGTGACTATACGACCTTGATGAAACCAGTTGTGAAGGATAAACATTTTTTTCGCTACAGGATCAAATGCGGTAAAACAGGAAATTTTACCGCTGCCGCTGTCGATGGAAAAAACGACAGCCGGATTAACAGGGGAATAATTTTGAACCCCTTCACACATGACTGCCTGAACAAGTATTGTTTTTTTGCCGGGGCGCATTGACGATGTATCTGTTTCTGATTGAGGATAGACCGGCAGCACGCTTGTAATAAATAATACCAAAATGAAAAAAAAGATTTTGGCTTTCATTAAAATGCTCCTGACGATCATTTTAGCAGAGTAGACCCGGTTAATTTATTGGAAAATCATGAACTGGTACAAAATACGTCGCTTGAATTTTTTTCATATTGTATAGTCAGCTTGCAACTGACGTGTCAATGAAAACCTGGGAACAGAAGGATTGCAAAAAAAGCTTCACTTTTTTCAAAGCAGGCGCTATACACTGATTCAAGTGAATAAAACCCGAGTCTGTTTAACAACAACAAACATTATTTCAATAATCAAGGAGAAACACAAGTGGCAAAATTACCTGAAATTGCAATCAAAGCATGGGACGAGCATGAAGGCCCACTAGTATTTACCACGGTCGATAAAAATGGAATGCCCAACACAATTTATGTTGTCTGTGTAAAAAGAATCGATGATGACAAGATTGTAGTGGCAAATAATAAAATGCACAAAACCCTGGAAAATATCAAGGCTGGAACCAAAGCAAGTATTCTTTATATCACAAAGGAAAAAAAAGCATTCCAGATAAAGGGAACATTGGATTATCATATTGATGGTGATATTTATGAAGATATGAAAAACAGGTGGCTGGATAAAAAATATCCGGGGCATGGGGCAGTTGTGCTTAATATCGAAGAAGTATACAGCGGTGCGGAACAACTTGCATGATATGTATCTTAAAAAGCATGGAGGGCCGCAAGGGGAAGGCTGTTAAACCCAAGTTTTACAATAAATGGGGGCGAACATGACCGGGAAACCTTCGTACAAAAAGTTGGAAAACCGTATCAAACTGTTAAACGAAGAGATCCGGATACTGCGGAAAACAGATGGGCTTCTGCAGGTGTCTGAAAAAAAATACCGCACAATTTTTAACAGCTCTCCGGATGCTATTCTGATCATTCAAGCCATCACGGGTGAGATTATCGATGCGAATAAAACTATATGTAAAATTCTTGGATATGATGTTAAAGATCTTATCGGAAAGCATTTTGATATTCTATTTCATCATGCGGACGATTTTTCAAAAGAGGATCTGCTGCGTAAAGTAAATGTAGGGGATGCGGTTTTTAATATTGATTGCAAAGGAGCGGATAATACAATCTCCCCGATGGAACTGACAGCCCGGATGGTTCCCTGGATCAACGGACAGGCAATTATTGTAACTCTGCGGGATGCTTCAGAGCGCCGGAAGATTGCAGATGCCCTGAATGAGAGCCGACAGGTATTTATTGCTCTGGGCGATTCCGCCAAAGATGCAATTTTGATGATGGATAACGAGGGGCTGGTTTCCTACATGAATAAATCCGCGCTGGCGATATTCGGCTATTCAAAAGAGGAAATTATCGGACTACCGCTGCACGAGACACTGGCACCCTCCGAATATGCCGGGGATTATACGCGGGGATTTCATCATTTCAAAACAACCGGCCAGGGTCCGGCTATCGGAAAGCCCCTTGAAGTTAAGGCCCTGCACAAGGATGGCATGGTTATTCCCGTTGAGCTTTCCCTGTCTGCGGTTAAAATCCTTGATCGCTGGCACGCAATCGGTATTTTAAGGGATATATCCGGGCGCAAACAGGCTGAAGAAGATCGCATAAAAAAAGAAAAACTGGTTGGCGTTCTTGAAATGGCGGGGGCTATTTGTCATGAATTGAATCAGCCTCTGCATGTAATCGGCGGTTATTCCGAATTGCTGCAGTTGAAAATGGATAAAAATGATCAATTATACTCAAAGTTGAAAATCATCACCGAACAGGTGGCAAAACTTGGTGCAATTACGGCCAAGCTTTCAAAAATCACCACTTATAAGACCCGTAAATATGTTGGTGGAAAGAAAATAATCGACATCGACAAGTCCGCAAAAACACCTGGTCACCATTGAAGTCTTCGTAAAAAAAATCAGTTATTTCTTCAAGCTAAGGACGCCGCACATCTTTATCTCAGGCTCAGGTAAAACGCTTTTTCAAGCGCTTTTACCTTTTTTTTTCTCTCTGGTGACAGGAAAAAATCATAAAGTGGATCATTATCGCTGATCTTCCGTTGCAGAATTTTCTGCTCAAGGATAGAGAGGACCTCGACGGATTTATCGCAGGACGGGTAGCCTTTGTCATCGATTCGGATCGTCGCGTCAAACCGGATTGTAATGATATTATTGATGTCCACAAGTTTTACCTCCCCGTTTGATGTCATGATCAGGTTGCCAAAGCCTGCAAGGTCGGGAATATAGCCGGTGTCTGCTATCATTTGTCTGATCAATTTGACAAACACGCTGATATTTTTTCCGGCCCTTTTGATCAAATCGTGGCCAAAAGAGGCCCCGGATGGCATTTGCATGAACAACCCGGAAAGGGGGTTTTTATCAGACAGGTTCCAGGGGTCGATGATTTCTCCTTCAACATACTCCTGAAGTCCGCAAAGGACTATGCTGCTTGTTCCCGCCTCTTTGTAGTCAACTACAAATTCATCAGATCTGGCAATCAGTCCGGGGCCTAGAAATTTTAAAAGAAGATTATACTTTTCTATCTCTTTCAGCACTGTATTCAGGCTGTCGAATCGGGTACGAAGTATCCTGAGCATCCGCATGGGTCTGGCCCTTGGATAGCATCTAATATCGTTGATGATCTCCCCCCGTGTTTCCTTCAGGACATCGCCGGTTTCCAGAACCTCGAAAATATGGGACCGGAGGCCCTCCCGGTAGTGCTTCCTGAATTGAAATCGGGTTGAATTTTTGATAAAGTTCAGTCCTTCCACCTCAGTTCCGGAAAGAAATGGCCGATCCCTTATATCCTGTTTTATTGATTTTAATTTGATGGGTCCGACCTCTGTTTTACCTGTGGTTTTAAATATTTTTCTATATTCACGGAGCCTGCAATCTGGCCCTGGGTCAGCATAATTTTTTCAGTTTGCCGCCATGCTTTTATGTCTATGGTGCCGATGCGGATATCATCAGCCGGTTTTACCAGTTTTCGCGTTACTTCCCATTGTTTCTCAATAAGTTCCGAGGGCGTGTCTTTGTCAAATTGCTTAATCGTTTCAAGGGCTTTTTGTCTGTTATTCGGGTCAAGGGACGCCTCCCAGGCGGAAAGCAGGGCTTTGGTAAACCTTTGAACAGTCTCAGGATGTTTTTGGATCATGCGTTTTGATGTCACCACGGAATTGGCGACAAACCTGACACCATGGCGGGTCGGGTCCAGAAAAGCGACTTTTTCTCCAGCACTGCGCAGTTTTCGGGCTATGAAGATTCCCTGGGAGTTCCTGTAAACCGGCCAGAGATCCACCTTGCCCTGATAAAACGGGGTGTAATCATATCGAACGCTGGACAGTTTTACATCTTTTTCAGAAACGCCGCCCTTGGCCAGCAGGGTACGCATGATGGTCTCATCGTTTCCGCCATAGGTAATGCCGATGGTCCTGCCTTTTAAATCCCCGAGTTGATTGACAGGGGGCGCATCCGCCCGGTAAATCCACTGGAGAGGATTGATCTGAAACAACTGGGCAATGACAATAACCGGAGCCCCTTTGGCCAAGGCCCGGATCACCTGGTCGGCCGAAGCAACTCCGAACTGTGCATGTCCCAGTTCCAGCTCCCTTATGGCGTCCCTTTCCGGTCCGCCGGACTTGACGGTCACATCCAGACCACGGGCTGCAAAAAAACCGTGAACATCCGCATACAGGTCTCCCACCACGCTGGAATTGAATAACCATTTCAACCGGTAATTCACATGCTTTAGCTCCGCACGGGCCTGGTCTGAACCCATCGGGCCTGCCGGCAGCAGAATGGCGGCTATCAAGGCCGGAATTGCCAGTTTTTTGAAAAATGATCGCTTCATGTTATTCCTCCTTTGCAAAGCATTTTATCAATGCTTCCTGTTTTACTGCTTTACGGCGCTCCCTCCCATCCTTTTTGCACAAGATGTCCGGACCATTCCAGCAGCCCCTGATATACGGAAAGGGTGATTCCGATGAGAAACAGGGCTACCAGTATTCTGGCCAGATCGCTCTGGTACAGTGCAATCCGGATGCTGTAGCCGATACCGGCATTGGCAGCGATAAATTCCGCCACAATGGTTCCGGCCATGGCCAGGGTAGCACTGCCGGCAATCACCGTGGTCAGTTTGCCCAGGTTTTCAAATGCACGGATTTTGATTTCAAGCTGCCACCGCATTCGCCCTGTACTGCGATAAAAGTGTTCGATATCCTGAATCGGTTCCGACATGATTCCGAGTACGGACAGGAGCAGGGGAAAATAGCAGATCATGGCGGCGATGAGCAGCCTTGAAAGAAAACCGTCCCCTAAAAGAATAAAGATAATCGGGGCAATGGCCACGATGGGATAGGCCTGGACATTATAGGCCGCTACTTTGATAAAGGACCCGAACCAGGTGGCCTGTCGTCCGACAATCCCGACCATGAACGCCATGCAGATTGAAATGATCTGACCGAACACGGCAACATAAAAGGTGTTCAGCACATCGAAAAAATAACTTTCCGATACTGTTGTGCAGGTCTTCCACACCTCTGCGAGACCGGGGATTACATAGTCAGACAGGTTCAGGGTATATTTCACCAGCAGGAGCAGTGTAAGTCCCAGAAGATAGATGATCAGAAACTGACCAATTCGTTTATGAAGCATTCATGATCTCCAGCATGGTAAACTCCAGTTTTTTGCGGTCTGCGGTTTTGCCGGACTGCAGGTCCCGGCCCCTGATCGTCAAGACCTGGGGGGTCTTGTAAGCGTTGCGGAATACAAGGATATTACTGCAGAACGTAGAGACCTCCATGACGTTGTGGGAAATATACAGAAAGAGACGGTCAGGGAACATCTCCTTTATCTTGAGGATGATTTTTTCCCGCGTGGGTTCGTCAACATTGGCCAGGCTTTCATCCATGATCAGCAGTTGAAAATCCTGCAGCAGATACCGGACAAGGTTGATACGGTTCTGTTGACCCAGAGACAACCGCGAGAACCTCAGTTTCATGCATTCTCTGAGACCGAATGTATCGATAAGATCATTCATCTGGTCAAGAAGTGAAGGATGAACGATTTTTTCAAGATGTCTGCCGACGCTTGACCAGCCCGGAAGCCTTTCAAGATTATAGGAGTACAGGAGTGTGTCGATATCCAGAATTCTGATATTTCCGGAAAAATTATTAAGACGTCTGGTGAGCAGTTTTGCAAAGGATGTTTTGCCCACCCCGGAAGGCCCGAAAAGGGCATGAAATCCAGGAGAACAGATATTGAAGGACAGATGGCTGAAAACGGGATTTTCAGCTCCGGGATAGGTAAAGTTTATGTCACGGCATTCAAGCAGCATCTGTCTTCCGCCGGATCCAGGATGCTCAAAATGTGAAATTAGAAATCAGGTAACGAATTTACATGCTTTTGGTTTTTTTCAATTTCCAATTTCGAGTTTCAAGTTTTACTGTCAATATGCAAAAGCAATAAAATGCAAACAATTTTGATTTGTCACAAGAGATGCTGATTATATATAAATAATCGCTGCTCGGGTCAACCCTTGAGATCGACTAATTATGAATTTTATCCCTGTTGTTGACGGTGATATCCTACCAGCGGACACTCATCATGGTACAGTTCAACCCGCTGCCGATGCCCATGAGCGCTACATGATCCCCGGTGTGGGTCATCTGGTCTGCTTCAGCCATGGCCAGGGTGATGGGCAGGGCGGCAGGGCCGATATTGCCCTGGGTGGGGAAGTTCAGGTATGCCTTTTCCGATGTCAGGCCCAGACGTTTGCACAGCTCATCCATGTTTCGCTGACTCACCTGGTGGGGAATATACAGATCCAGGGTCTCATCGCTCCAGCTATCCAGAGTTTTGCGGGCAAGCTGCCATGTGGCATGGGCCAGGTTGACGCCGTGAATCAGAACCCCGTGTGCATCGGCGATCATCTGATCTTTCTGCCCGAGGCAGAGGCGGCTGTGCTTAGTGGCTGCCCGGGATACCGATCCCTGTATAATGTGACCGAATTTTGAAATATCCTTATGACACATAAGCATGGCAACGGCCCCGGATCCAAGGGTTAAGGTGGCAAAATTATTTCTGAAAACCGATTCCGAGGTTTCGTCTGCCTGAAGCATTTTAATGGTGGCCTCCACAGGTTCCCGGGAACTCTCGCCGTCGACGATCAGTCCGTAACGGATCACGCCGGCTTCAATCATGAGGATCATGTTGACCATGGCATTGACAAACCCGAGGCAGGCATTGCCGATATCATAATTGATGCAGTCGGCTGACAGATCGAGGTTTCCGTGAACCAGGCTGGCTATGGCCGGCTCGATATAGTCCTTGCACACGGATGTGTTGATGATACATCCGATCTCCTTCGGATCAATACCGGCCTTGTCGATTACCTTTCGGGCAGCCATGGTCGCTACATCGCTGGGCATGGCGCCCGGATCCCAGAACCTGCGTTCGCGAATTCCGGTCAGGCCTTCCAGCAAACCATGGGGAATTTCAAGCCGCTGCATGGTGCCGGAAAGCTGATCTTCAATATCCGAAGATCTGATGATGTGAGGTGCCAGTTCACAGGCTACCGCCTCAATGCTTACATTGTCTGTTATCATGGGTCTTTTTTTCTCCGCATGCCTTTTTGTATACTACACGAAAACAAGGCCATATAATTTTTCGGATAAGAAAAAATCTGCCTTATGGGGCGTAGTCTGCAATAAAACTTATAAAATAATACCGACTCGACGATTCGTCAAAAATAATCTTCTATACAGCGGCAGATTTTTTCACAAATCCAGATTTAATTTCAGGGTTTTGCCGCAAAAGCCCGCCCTGTTTTCCTGCTGGTTTAAGCAATTTTTTTATACGATTATCTATAAAACTCAAGTTCCCTATTTGAAACGGCCTTGATTTGTTACGGTACTTGAGCTTTCTGGATAACCGCATTGTGTTTTTCTTAACCTGCCGTTGTGACACTGGAACTTGATTTCAGCCAGTTCATGTATTATCATGCACGGAAAATTAAAATGGAGGCAGCAATGAAAAATGCATTTATTCTGATTTTACTGACTTGTACGCTCTTAATCGCCCCTGCTGTCTCGGCCGAGTCCGTGCCTGCCGCGGAACGTAATTTAATTCTTACCGACGGTACTGCCGAGGTGTCAGGGGAAAACGATTCTGTCAGGATTTTAATTGCCGTTGTCACTCATGGACGGAATCTGGAGGCGACCAGTGCTGCAAACATGGACGCCATCGAAAAAGTCCTTTCGGCCGTCAAGTCATTGGATATTAAACTTCTTACACTCAAGACCATTGATTACCGGGTAACCCCTCAAAGGGATTACAAAGCTAAGCCACCCGAAATCAAAGGGTATGAAGTACACAACAGTGTTGCGGTAACCCTTGAAGGATTTGCGCCGGATCGTTTATCAAGGCATGCTTCGATAATTATCTCAAAAGCGCTAGAAAATGGTGCCAACAGTATTCAATATATTAAATTTTATATTAAAAACAGGACTCGCCTGGAACATAAGGCCCTTGCCGGTGCTACCAGGCAGGCCATAGCCAGGGCTGAAGCTCTGGCCAAAGCCGCCGGTGTGAAGTTAAAACGAATCGTCACCCTGAGTACTCATCCGGAGTATGCATCGCCCATGAAGTCGATGCTTCGCGGTGCCCCCGTGCAGGCAAGCGCTGAAGCCATGCTACCGGTCATGGAACCGGGGGAAAGCCGAATCCGCGTTAAGGTCAACCTTGCCTATGAAATTGAATGAATAGGGAAGTTCAAGAAAATTTATAATCATCTGCAATCTCATATCGTAGGGTGGGCTGTGCCCATCAATCAGATATGATTATCTGATTGCCACCGGTACAATATTTTGTCAAATAAGTTGGAAAAACCTGTGTTTTTGTAATTTCTCAAAATTTAAAGGCATTTTGTCTTTTGGTGGGCACAGCCCACCCTACGATGGCTGCCAACGATTAGATAAAATCATTTGATGGCCATAGGAGTGAACATTTTGTCAAACAGATTGAAAAATTATATACCTTTTGTACGTACTTCGGCTGCATGGGAAAGGATTGTTATTGATCATGGTAAAAGATATTTCACCGGATATAATAAATGTGGAAGTTGAGAAGGAACCTGTCGAGCTATACAAGATACTCAAGTTTGAAAATTTGGTGGGCAGCGGAGGAGAGGCAAAATTTGTTATTGCTCAAGGACTTGTACTGGTAAACAATGAGAAGGAAACGCGAAAACGAAAGAAAATTTTTGCAGGTGATATTATCGAATATAATGACCAACGGTACAGGCTTGTTATTCAGTAATTCGTCATAAAAAGGCCTGCTTTTTGCATAAATCCCGGGCAATGGTCACTATATGATAATATAAAAAGGAGCCTGCATGAATGATTTGAAAACTGAAAAAGGGATACAACTAATTAGGACCCAGCTTGCCGAACTGCTTGCTGAAACCGTGAACCGTTCTTTATCGGCACTGACGCTTGAAATGGATAAAGAGATTATCACGGAACTCAAGGAAAGAATTGCCGCACTGGTTTTTAACGAACAGGTCAACGATTCTCAGGCGGTGCATTATCTGGCTGTCTGGGAAGAGGGCTGTAAAGAAATTGCGCATCTCTACATGAGCCCGAAAATAATGGAACTTTCAGGATATTCAGCAGAAGAACTCGGCAGTATTGGATACGCCGGCATTGTCGGCAGGGATATCCTGAGCTTTTATCGGGATAAAGACCATTTTGAGGAAAAAATTATTCCGGTTCCGGTTGCCAAGGAAAAGCGAAAGGCGGGATTTCTGGGCAACCGGAACTGGGAGGGATTCTACAAACTTAAGAAAAAAGACGGCACGGATATCTGGGTCATTGATAAGGCTGTTATTACACAACTCAGAAATAATCTGAAGAAAAATGTGATTTGTGTCTCAGGCGGGCTCCTGCTTGAAACAACTCACGTCCTGAATGGCAGGTAGAACCGGGTTCGGAGCAGATCCTGCTTTTTCAAAGGCATTTATTTCAGATTTGATGTGCGGTTTTATAAAAAAGTTGTCCGGGGCGGGCCGCTGGAATCGACTTCTATCAGTGCACCTGCGTTTTTACCGGCCATATTGCAATTAACAACCACTGTTTTTCCGATGGCGGCCACCCCCCCATGTTCGTGAATATGTCCGCATAAAACAAGCATCGGCTGACATTTGACAACCAGATCATACAATCGTCTGCTGCCGGCATGGAAGCGGCCGAAAACTTCATCCAGGTATCCGAAGGGTGGTGGATGCGCGACAACAACAGTGCGCTCATCGATCAATTTTTCGATTGATTTGAAAAGCCGTTTTTCCATAAAACGGATACGGGACCTGAATGGGACCGGGATCGTTCCGCTAAGACCCACAAAAGCCGTTGTGTCATGAATCGTTCGAGAAAGATGCAGTGGTATAATGTTGGAGCATCGTTTCAAAAGATATTCCACCCGCCTTAAATCCGTATTGCCGCGAACCGCCAGAACCGGGGCAGGCATGGCGTTTAAAAGGGCAATGGCCGGGCCTGGAGCGGAAAAGCTTGTTATATCGCCCGCAACGACGATTACATCAGGACAATGTATTTCAGCCTGCTTCCGTATTGAAGCAAATCGGTCCGGCTTTCCATGAATGTCGGCAACAGCGTAAATCAGCATGGTATTTTCCTCGGACGACCAAAAAAATGAAAAGTGAATACTGAAAACTGAAAAGTTGTGGTATCGCTCTGCTCTATCTTTTTAGATATTAATGAGTCAAACTCGCGGACAGCACTTCAATGGGATGACGGACCGTCCCGGCTCCCAGTTGATCGAGCTGCATCCGGCAGGTGGGGCAGTCGGTGGCCGTGATTTGCGGATTCGACGTTTTAAGTTTATCTATCAGATCAGAACCTATCCTGGTGCTTAGATCATAGTTGGCAGCGTATAGACCCCAGGTCCCGGCCATGCCGCAGCAGTGGCTGTCCAGAGGCTCGACACGCAGGCCCGTTATCCGGGAAAGCATTTTTATCGAACTGTCGGGGTCG
This sequence comes from Desulfobacteraceae bacterium 4572_123, assembly GCA_002084545.1. GTDB lineage: Bacteria > Desulfobacterota > Desulfobacteria > Desulfobacterales > 4572-123 > 4572-123. The sequence continues at coordinate 23,748 of NBLJ01000006.1, forward strand.
GGCTGAACCTTCAGGTGGCAAGGTGTGTGATACGCCACTTTCAGTGAGTGATGGTTCATATTTAACCGGGAGGCATGATCGTTTACAAGACGGCTGATGTGAAGTATTTTGTCTGCCACCCTGTCCGCCATGGCGTCCCTGGTTACACAGGCCCATTCTTTCATCAGTGCAAGTCCGCAGGAGGAGCAGGTAACAACGATATGATCAACCATGTCCAGCAAATGGCCCCATGCCTCCAGATTTTTTTCAACAGCCCTCCGGGCCTGCGGCACCATGCCTTTACTGAGCATGGGCAGCCCGCAGCAGTGCTGCACTGGAGTGTAAACCGTCATATCCATCCGTGTTAAAACCTTTATGGCTGATTCACCGATCTCCGGCCGCATGTAAGATGCATAGCAGCCTGCAAAGTAAAGAATTTTCAGGTCTCCTTTGCCTTCTTCGGGTCTTATCCTTTCGGCCAGACAGCGGCGGGCAGGGGGATCAAACTCACGCCTGGCGGAAATTCCGGTCAACATTTCACCGGCCCTGCGGATCACACTGGAACCCATCACACTGGCTATTGCCGGTGAAAATTTTCGTGTCGTGCGTCCGGCAAGTTCCAGACCGGTTACCAGACGGCTTGACAGCGGTATGCCGAACTGTTTTACATATCGAGCCCTGGCTTCCACGGCCATCTTGGGGATGTTCACATTGGAGGGGCATTCATGATGACAACTGCCGCAGGCGGTACACTTATCTATTACCTGTTGAAATGCCCGGCTAAATAATGCTTTATCCTCAACTGCGCCGCTGATAAGCGCCCGGAGGATGTTTGCCTTGGCCTTTGGAGAAGCCGCCTCATCCCGGGTAAATTTGTATACCGGGCACATACGGGTTGCAGTGGTGACGGTAGTGCACTTGGTGCATCCGTGGCATTTTTCAATTTCATTGACAAACCCTTCAGGCCAGAGCAGATGTTCCTTTAAAAAGTCCCTGCCGAGATAGTTTTTGCCGTAACGCAGATTGTTCCAGGACTGATTTGGATCAATGCCTGTTTTGATGGCCGGGTTCAAGGTGTTTTTCGGGTCGAGTAATCGTTTGGTTTCACAAAAAAGATGGTAAATCTCAGGATACTGCTCTTTGATATAACCGCTTCTGAGTCTGCCGTCCCCGTGTTCTCCGGAAATAGACCCGCCAAGACTTCGGACCAGCAGAAAAACCTCGTCGGCCAGAATTTTAAGCAGCTTGATGTCCGCCGGATCCTTGAGATTCAGAAGCGGCCGCGTGTGCATCAATCCCTTGGCAATGTGACCGTAAACTACAAAAGCAACATTATGACGATTGAGTATCCCATAAATGCCGTTAAAATACTCCACAAGCCGGGCGGTGGGCACGGCGGCATCTTCAATCAGGGCCAGTACCTTTTTATCACTTTTTATTTTGTAAAGAATGGGAACCGCTGCCTTTCGAATGGCCCAGAATCGCTCCTTTTCCTCATCCGATACCGCCAGATGAGCATTTGCAGGCAATTTTTCCTTTTGGAGCAGCTCCATTGCGCTCCTGGCCTGTAAAACGCATTGTTCCTCGTTATGTGAATCAAACTCAATCAGGAGCACGTTATCGATATTGCCCGGGATTTTATCTCTAAGGCTGGTTTCGTTTCCTCTGGCGAAGTCGAGAATGGACTTATCCATAACCTCGATGCCCGACGGTGCCATTGGAAGTATCATCTGTACAGCACGGGCCGAATCGACAATATTATTGAAAAAAGCAACCACAAGGCTGTCAAAGGAGGGTTTTTCGACAAGCCGGAACTTCAATCGAGTGACAATGCCAAGGGTTCCTTCTGAACCTGAAAACAGTTTTTCCAGGTGCAACCGGCCTTTTTGTACCAGTTTTCTCAGATTATACCCCGCCACATTATGTCGAACATTGGGGTATGAATTTTTTATTATTTCAATATGTTCTTCATATAATTGAAAGAGGTGCTTGAAGTTGTCCGGGAGCTCGCTGAATACTGCTGCCGAAATATCCGACACCGTGATGACACAGCCTGAAGCAAGAACGATCCGTGCATCGACGATGTAATCGGAAACATTACCATACTTGACAGAATGAGCACCGCTGGCGTTGGCGCAGTACATCCCGCCAAGGCTTGCGTATTCACCGCTGGACGGATCCGGCGGAAAAAACAGCCCCGTGCCTTTAAGCGCAGTCTTGAGTTCGCCTAAGCGAAATCCGGGCCGGCACTCAAAATATTTTTTATCCCGATCAATTTTAATGAGCCGGTTCATGTATTTTGTAAAATCAAGGACAATGCCGCTGCCCACGGCTGACCCGCAGAGCCCGCTGCCCGCTCCCCGGCAGTGTACAGCCATCTTGTTGGCCGTTGCAAAAGCAGCAACCCGGCAAACATCCTCTGTGTTGCGGGGATACACCACGCATGCCGGATTCACCCTGAAAATACTTGCATCCGTTGAAACCATATAACGGTGAAGTTCATCCGTATATAGATCACCTGTAATTGAATTTTTTAAAGTGCTTAACGACGCGTTCATATTTAAATAATTTTTCACTGAGCAGGTAAGCTTGCCGGGTATGCCTGAAGGCAGACAAATACCTGCCTTTTGTATGCCATCAGTGCCGTGATGTCAACGCTTTGGCTGAAGGATAATTGAACAAAGATTGCAAAGAATTATGATTTTATCGGAAGTCAAGTGCATTTGCCAGGATTCCGTGAAAAATAAGATTGACAATAAGGTCCAATTAATATTTCCTAAACGGATTTAAGCGCTACTGATTACAACACAACAGGAGAAAAACCATGAGCGATTTTGGGGCAACAGAACAGATTGATTTTAACGTGGACAAAAATAATCTTTACCGCGAAGAATCTATAACCGATCTTAAGGTCGCATCCATCAGGCGATTGATACCGGTAAAATCCGATGGGACGGAAGACAGGAGCCGAACACCTGTATTTATCGGACATACGCAGCTCATGTCACCGGACGGTCCGCTGCCGATACAGTCTCAACTGGCGGCAAATAATATCGAGGAAGCGCTGGATGCCTTTCCCGAAGCGATGAAGCAGGCCCTGGCAGAGGTAGTGGAACGGATAAAAAAAATGCAGAAAGAACAGGAGCAGAAGAAGAATGATGAATCAAGGATTATCATGCCGGGCAGTTAAGCCGGTTTTCTGGAGTCAATGCTTATTTTTATAAACAGTTACATGCCCTGATGCAAGGATTTCGATAAAATCGTCCTCCCCGACAGCATCAAGGAATGCATCGCCCAGTTGATCCACGGTAACGATACGTTTTCCCGCCCAGATATCGGCAATAATTAATCCGCCTGCCGCCAGTGGGTCGATCTGCTGAGAAAACAGCATGGCCATGGGGGCCGCCTTTAATTTTACCAGTCGCTGCCATACGGCACCGCTGGAAGTGGAACCGGCAGTGCCGGGGAGACATATGATTCTGTTTGCCAGATTTTTTCCGTAAAGCTCCGGGTTACCGGTATCCGCGCATACTGCTTTTCCGGTTTGTTCGTGGATACTGGTAAAAAAGCTGGCATATGTATTGAAGCCCCGGCGTGTTACCAGTGCTTTTCCTTTAATGGTACCCGGCAGGACGGCTCTTCCCTTGAATTTCAGCATTACCGGTTCCTCCTTATCCTGCCGGTTATCATGATATCGGCAATCTCTTCGTCCGGAAAAAACCTGGCATGTGTGTAGACCCTCAATTTGTTGGAATTTGTAATTATGGCATCATCCATGGACAGGTTATTGTCAAATACCTGCATGGGACAGGCTGCGCTGAATCTGACACCGGATTTAGACAATATTTCCCATCCCTGTTTTTTTTCAATAAATTTTCCCAGAACCTGCGGGGCTGAACAGATAGTGGTGTTTACCGCAAGATGTTTTTTCCCATGTTTTATCAAAAGTTCGTGAATTTTATCCGCCCACCACTGAAGCTGATTCAGGCTGAGATGGGGGCAACCCAGAAAACATTTTGCCGGGGCGGCGTTTTTGTCTTTCCACATTATTGGATAGGATGCCGTCAGCTCATGAAGTGTTCTGTCGTCAATGGTGACGGTTTTATATTCCCCGGTCAGGAGATCGGTCTTGTAATCGATGGCCTCGGGCGTGATATTTTCGACGTGGAAGAGCCCGACCGCTCCCGTAGAGGCTGCCGCAGTGCCCAATTCATGCAGATAGTCCCATGTTTGTGAATTAATACCATCACCCAGGAATCGATCAAGCCCGACAATATAGGGAACATCCGCCAGAACTGTTTTTCCGACAGCCGCGCCTAAGATCTGGGGCGGCGGCAGTCGATCGGTTTTTACTTCGATCCGCCAGGTTGCCCTCCGCCCTTTGTCCGTTAAAAAGCCCGACAGGGGTATCTTTCCAGCAATGTTGCACAGCAGATCCATGATCGCTCCATTGCGGTTGCTTCTGGCGCCCAGTACTGAATTGGCAAAGACGACACATGCGGATTCCGACCAGGCCAGGACGTCATCTCTTCCGGGCAAATTTCCAACTTCGGGCAGGTATGGAGTACAGGTCCAGGCTTTCGGATTCCAGAGACCTAACGCCTCCATTCTTATATCATATTGTTTTTGGGTCCGGTACATGTGCTTCAGGGAATCGATCTGCCCCTGGTTCAACCACCAGTTTTTAAAATCCAGCGGTGCAACAGGGTCGAGTGTAAAGGGTTTCAGAGTTTTCAGGCCTGCTGCAATCAGAGCATCGAGCATCTTCATGGATGGCGAAATTCCGGGTAGTGCATGCGGAATGACAAAATGCCCCATGCCGGTTATGTCCACCAGTCTGTCCGCCTCAAGTGCTTCACCATAGGCGACAATGGTTGTCATCACCTGTTGCAGCATTTCACCCCTGCTGCCGGCAAGAATCTGTTGTTCTTCGTTTGACAGTTTCATGGCAAAATATCAAATCCTAACCTGGCAAAGCCAGAACCAGTTAGCCCTGTTCATATGTACCTGGCGATTTCATAAGCATCCCATACGGCATTCATGACATTGCGCGGCTCCCGGCAGTCACCGATCCGGTATACATGATCCGATTCATGACAAATGCGGTCCGCCAGATCATGATTGGAAGTCATTCCCAGGGCCAGTACAATCGTATCGGCATTAATATAATTTTTACCCTCGTCTTTGTGCACAACCAGGACACCATTTGGCGTGATTTCCATGACGCGGCTGCCGGTCATGATTTCAGCGCCGCATTGGACCAGTATATCCCTTGTCATCAGTTTCACCTGCCCGGGTACATGAACGCCGCCGGCCATCAACTCTGGAAGCATTTCAATGATGACGGGCTGTTTTCCCATACCTGCCAGCCATATGGCGATCTCACATCCGGCAAGGCCGCCGCCCACAATGGCCACCTTGTCACCAATTTTTATATTACCCTTTAACAATTCCACGGCCGTCACCACCGATTCCCGGTTGATACCCGTAATATCCGGGATGATCGGCTCAGCGCCGGTTGCCACAATGATTGCTTCTGGAGAGATGGAACGAATGATATCAGGTGTTACCTCTTTGCCCTGAAATACCTGAACAGCACTGTTCTTGATCTGGTATTCATACCATGTGAGAAGACGCCGCAGATCTTTTTTGAAATCGGGTACCGCGGCCTGCCGGATCAGCCCCCCGAGCATACTTTCTTTTTCATACAGCGATACCCTGTGCCCTCTTATCGATGCTACCCGGGCAGCTTCAAGCCCGGCGATTCCCCCACCGATCACCATGACATCAAGCGGGTTGCCGGCAGGTGCAAGTCTGTAAGCGTTTTCCCGTCCAGTTGCGGGATTGACCGCACACGAGATATGCCGCACTTTTGCATAATTTCCAAAACAGCCATCATAGCATGCCACACACGGCCGGATCTCTTCGATTTTGCCGGATCTGACCTTGTCTGCCCATTGGGGATCAGCTAAAAGCCCCCTTCCGACAGCCACCATGTCTGCCATTTCGTCGGCGACGGCACTTTGAGCCACTTTTGGGTCGTCCATACGTCCTACACCTATAACAGGGATCGAAACAACCGCTTTTGCTTTGGCCGCCATATCGACCATGCAGCCATGTTTCTGGTATATGGGAGGGTGCGGCCAGTAGTGACTCTCGTAACAGCCGGCATCCACGTGCAGCGAATCAAATCCGGCCTGTTCCAGGGCCTTTGCCATTTCAAGACCTTCGGGCACATCCCTTCCAGCCTCATTAAATGATTCTCCGGGCAGGGCGCCGTGATCAATATCCTTCAT
>NBLJ01000066.1 GCA_002084545.1 Desulfobacteraceae bacterium 4572_123
ACCACTGAAATATATTTAGCGTCCGACCCCGACCGGGAAGGAGAGGCTATTGCCTGGCATACGGCGGAAATTCTAAAAAAAAAGGGGAGAAAATTTTACCGTGTCCTTTTTCATGAACTGACCAAAAACGGAATTCAAAAGGCGATCCACAGCCCTGAAGAACTGAACAAAAATAAATATGAGGCCCAGCAGGCCCGCAGAATACTGGATCGGCTTGTCGGTTATCAGGTATCTCCCCTTTTATGGCGCAAGGTCAAGGGCGGGCTCAGTGCCGGCCGGGTTCAGTCCGTTGCCGTCAGGATAATCTGTGAAAGGGAGCGCGCCATCTGGGCCTTTGATCCTGAAGAATACTGGACCATTACCGCTGACCTTGAAGGATCCGTTCCCCCTGTATTTTCCGCGAAACTGGCAAAAAAACAGGGCAAAAAAATTATAATTCCGGACAAAAATGCCTCGGACACGATCCTGAATGAACTGTCCGGTGCCAAATATATTGTCGATAAAGTCACAAAAAAAACGACAAAACGAAATCCCCTGCCCCCTTTTATAACAAGCAAAATGCAGCAGGAGGCCATCCGCAAACTCAAATTTTCCGCAAAAAAAACCATGTCGGTGGCCCAACAGCTCTATGAAGGAGTTGATCTTGGCCCGGGAGAACCCACCGGCTTGATCACCTATATGCGAACGGACTCGATCCGTATCGCTGCGGAAGCGGCCCATGAAGCGCTGGATCTTGTCCGCAAACAATTCGGCCCGGATTATGCGCTTGACAAACCACGGTTTTTTAAAAATCGCAACAAGGCTCAGGATGCACACGAGGCCATTCGGCCCACATCGGTTTTTCACACGCCCGAAAAGCTTACTCCATATCTTTCCAAAGACCAGTTGAAGTTATACCGCCTGATCTGGCAGCGATTTGTCGCATCCCAGATGCAGCCGGCCCTGATCAACCAGAACTCGATAGCCATTAAAGCCAATGCCTATACATTTACGGCCAGCGGTTCATCCGTCAAGTTTCCCGGATTCATGGCCCTTTACCTGTCGGCCGATGACGAGGCTGAAAAAAAAGAAAAAAAGCAGCAGCTTCCGGAGCTTGCAAAGGATGTTGAACTGAAAGTTCACGCCGTCAATCCAAAGCAGCACTTTACGCTGCCTCCACCTCGTTTCTCGGAAGCATCACTGGTCAAGGAACTGGAAGAAAACGGCATCGGGCGGCCCAGCACATACGCCTCGATTCTCACAACAATCCGGGACAAAGGGTACGTGGACTTTGTGAAAGGCTATTTCAAGCCCAGCGAATTGGGATTTATTGTCAATGATCTGCTGGTACAGACCTTCCCGGATATCTTTTCAGTTGACTTTACGGCCAAACTGGAAAACCGCTTAGATGGCATAGAAGAGGCCCGGATCAAACTCATAGACGTGCTTTCCAAATTCTACAGCCCATTTTCAAAAAAGCTGGAAAATGCCCCGGACAGCATGCTGAGCATCAAGGGCGTGGGATTTGAAACCGATTTAAAATGCCCTGCCTGCAATGGGCCTCTGCATATTAAAGTCGGCAAAAACGGACCATTTATCGCCTGTAACAATTATCCGGAATGCCGATTTTCCAGGGATTACACCCGCAATGAAAAGGGAGATATTCAACCGGTGGAATTACCCCCCGAAGAGGCCACCGATATAATCTGCGACCAGTGCGGCCGCCCCATGGTCATGAAAAGGGGCCGTTACGGCAATTTTCTGGCCTGCAGCGGTTACCCGGAATGTAAACACACCCAGTCCCTGGCCAACGGCAACGGAAAGGACCTGGGCATTGCATGCCCCGAACCGGGTTGTACCGGGAACATTGTTGAAAAAAAATCGCGCCGGGGTAAAATATTTTACGGGTGTAACCGTTTTCCCAAATGCACCTTTGCCACATGGGACAAACCCATAGACAAGCCCTGCCCCAGGTGCGGTGCTAAATTTATGGTAGAAAAAACTACAAAAAAACAAGGGACTTTTCTGAATTGTATCAACCCTGAATGTAAATACCGGGAATAAAAACAGGAATAACGATACAAAATCAACAAAATAGAAATAATTTTAACTTATTATGAAAGATGCCATAAAAAACTTGACTTTGGTTATAATGATTGATAGTAACATTTACTCAAAATCAAGATGGAAGAAGAAATGACAAATATCACAGCCCTTATCAGCCTTCTAAGCATAATTATCCTCCTCGTCGTAGGTGTCCTTGCCTGCCACGAGGAAAAATGGTTGATAACGCCGTAATTTAAGTAAAATACAGGAAATTCAAAATCCGTTATCAGCCTCAGGGGCCGATAACGGATTTTTTTTTATAAAACTCATATTAATTAATAAAAAAGACAAGGAATCTGCAATGAAACTTACTGGTGCACAGGTCCTGATGGAAGTGCTCAAGGATGAAGGAGTTGACACAATTTTCGGCTTTCCCGGAGGGGCGGTCATTGATTTGTACGATGAGCTTGTAAAAACAGACATCCGGCATGTACTTGTCCGGCATGAACAGGGGGCCGTACATGCCGCGGACGGCTATGCCCGGGCCGGCAACAAGACCGGAGTCTGCCTGGTCACATCAGGGCCCGGAGCCACCAACACGGTGACCGGCCTTGCCACCGCCTATATGGATTCCATCCCCCTTGTCCTCATCACCGGACAGGTGCCCACCCATCTGATCGGCAATGATGCTTTTCAGGAGGTGGACATCGTGGGCATCACCCGCTCCTGCACCAAACATAATTATCTGGTAAACAGCGCCGAGGAGTTGCCGAGAATCCTCAAGGAAGCCTTTCATATTGCACGGTCCGGACGGCCCGGACCTGTTCTGATCGACATTCCCAAGGACCTGACTACCCGCACCATTGATTACCAGCCCATCAAACGGGTTAAAATCAAATCCTACAATCCCACCTATAAGCCGAATATACGGCAATTGACCAAAGTGGTACAACTCATAAAAAAAGCTGAAAAACCGGTTATATTCGCCGGCGGCGGAGTAATTCTCTCCAATGCCGCATCTGAAATAACCCAATTGGCCCACACGATACAAAGTCCGGTGAGCACATCGCTCATGGGGCTGGGATCACTGCCCGGAACAGACCCTCTGTGGCTGGGGATGCTTGGAATGCACGGCACCTATCGGGCAAACATGGCTATCAGCGACTGTGATCTGCTCATCGCCGTAGGGGTTCGATTTGACGACCGGGTAACCGGAAAAACCGATACATTCGCATCCCAGGCCAAAATCGTCCATATCGATATCGATCCCACATCCATCCGAAAAAATGTACCGGTCACCATTCCGGTTGTGGGTGACTGCAGAATGACCATCCGAAAGCTCAACGAAATGCTGGAAGAAGAAAACCTCGAGGGCATCAACGCCGACAGAGCCCCCTGGATCAACCGGATCGAAAAGTGGAAAAACATGAGCAAACTGGCCTTTGCACAAAAAGAGACCATCAAACCGCAATATGTCATCGAAAAACTTTATGCGCTGACCAGCGGGCAGGCCGTTATTACCACCGAAGTCGGCCAGAACCAGATGTGGGCTGCGCAGTATTATCACTTTGACCGCCCCAACCATTTTATTACTTCCGGAGGCCTTGGCACCATGGGATTCGGTCTGCCGGCTGCCATCGGAGCGCAGATTGCATGCCCGGACAAACTGGTGGTGGACGTAGCCGGCGACGGCAGTATCCAGATGAACAGTCAGGAACTGATGACCGCGGTCGAATGTCGTCTGCCGGTCAAGGTAGTCATTTTAAACAATCGCTACCTTGGAATGGTCAGGCAATGGCAGGAACTTTTCTATAACCGTCGTTATGCCTGTACAGCCATGGAACAGGCCCCTGATTTTGTCAGGCTGGCCGAAGCATACGGTGCCACTGGCCTGCGGGCGGAAAAACCCGAAGAGGTGGAGGCGGTTTTAAAGGAAGGCCTTTTTTCCGACAAAACCGTTATCATGGATTTTGTGGTGGAACGTGAGGAAAGCGTATATCCAATGGTTCCCGCCGGAGCTCCCATCACGGAAATGCTGCTGGTATAAGGGCTGCGAACTTACACATAAACGATTGCATTGAAAGATTTTGATCATGACTGAAAATAACAACCATTTTGACCCGGCAAACGAAGAAAAACATATTTTTACAATGCTGGTGGACAACCAGCCGGGCGTGCTGTCCAGAATTGTTGGACTGTTCAGCGGCCGTGGCTTCAATATTGAAAGTCTTTGCGTCGCAGAAACCATGGAACCGCTGATATCCCGAATTACCATCGTCACCAAGGCCAATATGCCGCTGGTTGAGCAGATCAAGAAACAGCTCAACAAACTGATTAATGTCATCAAGGTCCGCGACATGACCGGTTCAAAGTCGGTTCAGCGGGAAATGGCCCTGATCTGCGTCAGGGCCTCAAAGGAACATCGCGCGGAAATCCTGCGTATCGTTGATATTTTCAGATGCAAGGTCGTTGATGTGGGTCAGGAGCATTACACCATTGAGGTGACCGGAGACCAGGGCAAACTCACGGCTCTGCTGAATCTTTTAAAACCCATGGGAATCAAAAAAATTGCCCGAACCGGTGCCATTGCACTCTACCGGGAACCCAATTAGAAACGGCGGGACAGAAGACAGAAATAACGAGGCAGGCCTTGTGCCTGCCCGCCAGAAATCAGGATAGAAAAAACAAATAACCGATAACAAAAAATTAACAACCGGAGGATAAAATGGCAAAAATTGATTTTGGCGGTGTTGTTGAAGAAGTCATCACATCGGAAGAATTTACACTGGAAAAGGCCCGCGAGGTACTCAAGGATGAAACAGTTGCCGTGCTGGGGTACGGCATACAGGGACCTGGCCAGGCTTTAAATATGAGGGACAACGGCATCAATGTCATCGTGGGACAGCGCGAGGGCGGAAAATCCTGGGACAAGGCTGTTGCCGACGGATTTATCCCGGGGCAGACGCTCTTTCCCATCGAGGAAGCCGCAACTCGCGGAACCGTCGTTCAGTTTCTGCTGTCCGATGCCGGCCAGATGGAGACCTGGCCAAAAATTAAAAAATGTCTGAACCAGGGTGATGCACTATATTTTTCACACGGTTTTTCCATTGTTTACAAAGACCAGACCAAAATAATACCGCCTGACAACATCGATGTGATTCTGGCGGCTCCCAAAGGCTCGGGAACTACAGTTCGAACCAACTTTCTGGACGGCAGCGGCATCAATTCCAGCTTTGCCGTATTCCAGGATTTTACCGGCCGGGCCCGGGAAAGAACACTGGCTCTGGGAATTGCCATCGGCTCGGGCTATCTCTTTCCCACCACATTTGAGAAAGAGGTTTCAAGCGATCTTACCGGTGAACGCGGGGTTCTCATGGGCTGTCTGGCCGGCGTCATGGAAGCCCAGTACGATATTCTGCGCAAAAACGGACACAGCCCCAGTGAGGCCTTTAATGAAACCGTTGAAGAACTTACCCAGAGTCTGATCCGTCTTGTTGCTCAAAACGGGATGGACTGGATGTTCGGCAACTGCAGCACCACGGCCCAGCGTGGAGCCCTGGACTGGGCCCCGAAGTTCAAGGATGCCGTGACCCCGGTCTTTAAAGATCTTTATGAAAGTGTAATTACCGGGGAAGAAGCCAGGCGTACCCTGGAGAAAAACAGCTCACCAAATTATCGTGAAGAACTCGATAAAGAACTTTCAGCGATACACAATTCGGAAATGTGGCGTGCCGGTGCAGCGGTACGCTCTTTGAGGCCTGAAAACCGCAAATAAACAAGACCGATGAAAGCCGGGGAGCAGAGATCTGTGAATTTCCTGCTCCCCGGCGGACCTTTAGCTCCAGACCCATTAACCCATAATTTCAGGTGCAGCATAATGGAACCAATCCTGTTATATGACACGACCTTAAGAGACGGTACCCAAGGCGAAAACATCAATTTCAGCGCCCGGGAAAAAATTCGAATTGCCCGGCGGCTGGATGATATCGGAATCCATTATATTGAAGGCGGCTTTCCCGGCTCGAATCCCCGGGACCTCGAATTTTTCAAACTGGCCCGGGAAATTGAATTCAAACATGCCCGGCTTGCCGCCTTTGGCTCAACCCGCAGATCCGGTATCAGCCCGGACGACGATCCAAATCTTAAAACACTTGTCGAGAGCGACACTCCGGCGGCCACCATCTTTGGTAAAACCTGGGATCTTCATGTCAGGCAGATTATAGGAATTACCATGGAAGAAAATCTGGCCATGATCCAGGAAAGTGTACGTTTTCTTCATGAAAACAACATGGAGGTTATCTATGATGCCGAGCATTTTTTTGATGGTTATCGCGATAACCCCGATTATGCCTGTGAGACCCTTCTGGCCGCCTGCCGGGGGGGAGCCGCCGGCATCGTGCTTTGTGACACCAACGGGGGGGCCCTGCCTTTTGATGTTGAAGCCATTATCCCCGTGATTCAACAAAAATTAAAAGATGAACTGGTTAAGGACGGCAACAGCACATCGATTAAAATTGGAATTCATACCCACGACGACTGTGGACTGGCCGCTGCCAACGCCATCGCGGCGGTACGTTCCGGAGCGACCATGGTCCACGGCACCATTAACGGATACGGCGAACGGTGCGGCAATGCTGATCTGACAACGGTCATTCCGCTGTTGAAACTGAAATTGGGTTATGACTGCATGACTGATAAAAATCTTGCCAAACTGAAAAAATTATCTCGTTTCGTCAGTGAAACAGCCAACATGACACCGTTGAGCAACCGGCCTTTTGTAGGTAAAAGCGCCTTTGCCCACAAAGGCGGTGTCCATGTCAGCGCCATCATGAAAAACGCCAGAGCATATGAGCATATGACACCTGAACTGACCGGGAACAAAAGACGTGTTCTTATCTCCGATCTGGCAGGAAAAAGTAATGTAGAATACAAGGCCCGGGAACTGGGTGTAAACCTTAATGCAAACGGATCCAGCAGCCGCCAGATTGTTTCCGAAATAAAAAAACTGGAGCAAAATGGATTTCAGTTTGATGTGGCCGACGGATCATTCAAGATCCTGCTTGAAAAATACACCAGACAGTTCAAGCCTCTGTTCGAACTGGAATCATTCCGGGTTTCCATCGAGAAAGACAAGGACCAGCCCTGCTCTTCCCATGCAACCATCAAGATAGCGGTGGGTGATAAAAAGGAAATCACCGCGGCCGAAGGCAATGGACCGGTAAGCGCTCTTGACAATGCCCTGCGCAAAGCCCTGGAAAAATTTTACCCGGGTCTGGACAGCATGGGTCTGGTCGATTTCAAAGTGCGGGTTATAGACGGCCGGGAAGGTACCGCTGCAAAGGTACGGGTCCTGATCGATTCGAGGGACAAAGATCAGATATGGAGCACAATCGGTGTGTCCGAGGATATTATAGAAGCAAGCTGGCAGGCCCTGGCCGACAGTTTTCAATTCAAACTGTCCAAAAAAAATAAACCATAAGGGAGAAACCAACCATGAGCGATCGCATCTATATTTTTGATACAACTTTAAGAGACGGTGAACAGTCCCCGGGTGCCAGCATGAATGCCGGAGAAAAAATACGCCTTGCCATCCAGCTTGAAAAACTGGGGGTGGATATTTTAGAGGCTGGATTTCCAGCGGCCTCCAAGGGAGATTTTGATGCCGTATCCCTAATTGCCGGCAAGGTACAAAAAATGGAGGTCGCGGCTCTGGCCCGCACGGGACGCGATGATATCGACCGGGCCTGGCAGGCGATCCAACACGCGGCCAAGCCCAGAATCCATACCTTTATCGCCACATCTGATATCCATATGAAATACAAGCTGGATATGACCCGTGACCAGGTGATCGATGCAACAGTGGATGCCGTCAAATATGCCCGATCTTTTACCGACCGGGTTGAATTTTCAGCTGAAGACGGCTCCCGCAGCGATCGGGATTTTCTGTGCCGGGTTTTTGAAGCCGCCATTGACGCCGGGGCCACCACCATCAATCTTCCGGATACCGTGGGGTATGCCATACCCGAAGAATTTTCAGACCTGGTCAAATACGTCATGGCCCACACGCCCAACATCCACAAGGCGGTTTTGAGCGTGCACTGCCACAACGATCTGGGTCTGGCCACGGCCAACACCCTGGCGGCCATCAATGCCGGGGCCCGCCAGGCCGAAGTAACCATCAACGGTATTGGCGAAAGGGCCGGGAACACTTCCCTTGAAGAGGTGGTCATGGCCCTGAATACCCGTCCCAACTTTCTACCGGTAACCACCAACATCCAAACCGAATATATCTACCCCACCAGTCGCCTGGTGAGCATGATCTCCGGCATCCTGGTACAGCCCAACAAAGCCATTGTTGGTGCCAATGCCTTTGCTCATGAGGCCGGCATCCATCAGGACGGGGTCCTGAAAAACCCCATGACCTATGAAATCATGAGCCCGGAAACCATCGGCCTGAGCACCAATAAGCTGGTCCTTGGCAAACACTCGGGCCGCCATGCCCTGCGCTCGCACCTGAAAAACCTGGGATATGACCTGACCGACGAAGAGTTAAAACTGATGTTTATCAAATTCAAGGATCTGGCCGACAAGAAAAAAATGTTGGTGGATGAGGATCTGGAAGCATTGGTCACCGAAAGCATTCTGCGAACCGATGATATTTTCCACCTGGAATACCTGCATGTCATCTGCGGCAACACCGTATTGCCCATGGCCAGCATCAAAATCTCTATCAACGGCCGGTCGATACAGGGTGCGGATTATGGCAACGGCCCCATTGATGCTACCTACAACACCATTTCAAAACTTGCCGGGACCAAGCCTGAACTCCTGCGATTTTCCGTCAGCGCACTTACCGGCGGCACCGACTCTCAGGGCGAAGTAACAGTGCGGCTGCGGGAAAACGGGCTGGTAGCACTGGGACGAGGGTCTGATCCGGATATTATCACCGCCAGCGCCAAAGCCTTTGTTAACGGCCTCAATCGTCTGGAATATCTGAAGGCCAATCCCATCCAGGCTTCGCAGGTTTTGTAGGCTGCAGGCATCGTAGGGTGGGCTGTGCCCACCGACAGAAAGAATACCTTCAACCTTCAATCTTTGAATGATTACAGAAAAAGGGGGGCGCATACAAGGTATGGCCCCCCTTTTTTTGTTTACCAACCAGCAGGTATTGACTACCTGTGTAGCAGAATAGATTGATATCTCTTTGCCCCAAACATATTTCTGCCCAGGGAATTAAAAAAAGCCATCAACCATTTGATACCTTTTCTGCTAGGTTGTAAATTTTTTTCCAGTTCCAGTAAACCATATCCGCAGTCACATTCCGGCAAACGATGATTACAATAGGGGCACTTTCGGACTGCGGAATGAGTCGGATATCCGACTTCAAAAAATCGATAATCTGTGTAATTATTTGTTTTTATAGTCATTTTAAACTCCTTTTGTTTTATTATTTTTAAAGCAATGGGCTTATATTCCCTCCGAAAATGAAAAGCAATACTTTTTTTGTTTTTCGTACCTGAATTTGCAGAATATTCATCATCCATGCCATTAAACCTGTATTCGTGCATTGAAAGGACAACAGCGGATTCAATTCCCCCTGCGCGTGATACATTGGGGGCCAAATATGAAAGCATTATCGACGACTTCACTAAATTTATTCGAATCCAGACGATAAACTCACGATCGTTATTCCCTGACTTATTCTCGGCTTTCGTTTATGATTGCAAAAACAGTTTTAATTGCAGTATTCTCATCTGTAATATCCGTGGTAATCTGTGAAAATCTGCCCGCCCTGTAAAACTCACGACAGTGAGAAGCGCAGCGTATTTAACCGGGGTGGCTAAAATAAACTTTACTTTAGGCGTCTTTGCGTGAGACCATTTTGAGTATTGAGGAAAAAAATGTTCGGCAATTTTATATACTATATCGTTGTTCTGCTCATCTATTCCACATGGCAGCCAATGGAGGAAACCGGGCTCGACATTTTTTTCAGCCTGCTTACAGGTTTTTGTTTGCTGGCTGTTTTTGCAGGTGTTACCTGGTTCTCCTTTTACAGAATGGCTGAAAAAATCCATAATGCAGGATTGGCCCGGATAGACCAGCGCTTTACATCGACCGTCACCCGGCAGTCAGTCCTGGCCATTGCTTTATTTGCCGTGGATATATACGGGCTAAACCTTTCGGTCATGGCAGGCAGGATACCGCTTTTTATTCATCTTCCAACCCTTCAGGCGCTGGTTTTTCTATGCCTTTTCAGTCTGCACCTTGTTATTATTTGGTTCTGGGCCTATCCGGTATATCAGCGAATTTACAGATCCGATCTGTCCCGCCGGGAATATATCAGATCCAACATTTCCTTTTCCATTCCGGTTCTGCTGCCCTGGCTCTGCCTGTCGGGTCTGCTGGATATAATCAATGTCCTGCCGTTTGAACAGCCCAGACAATTGCTTTCAACCACCTGGGGAGAGATCGGCTACTTTCTTTTTTTTCTTTTGGCCATTGCCATTTTGGGCCCTGCCTTGATACAAAAATTCTGGCGCTGTTATCCCCTGGAGCCAGGCAGCGACCGCGGCCGGGTCGAAGCGATCTGCCGGCGGGCCGGAGTGAAATACGCAAATATTCTCTACTGGCCGCTGTTCGGCGGCAGCATGATTACCGCGGCGGTCATGGGACTTGTTAAAAAATTTCGCTATATTCTGGTAACCAGGGCCCTTTTGCAGTTTCTATCACCCGAAGAGATCGATAGTGTTATCGCCCATGAAATTGGTCACATCAAACACCGTCATCTTCTGCTGTATCTAATTTTTTTTGCCGGCTATCTCATGCTTTCCCATGCCGGTTTCGATCTGATCCTGCCGGCCCTTGTTTATATCACTCCCCTGTACCGGATAATCGACTACAGCGGTATGAATCCAGCCGATTTTATGGCCATATTGTACAGTCTTTTTCTTATTTTTTCCTTTATCATCTACTTTCGTTTTATTTTCGGATATTTCATGCGCAATTTCGAACGTCAGGCTGATATTTATGTTTATTCTCTGTTTGAAAGTGCAAAATCCCTTATCAAAGCCTTTGAAAAAATTGCGCTTTTCAGTGCTCAATCACCGGACAAGCCCAACTGGCATCATTTCAGCATCAACCAGCGCGTCGAATACCTGAAAAAATGCGAATCAGACCGCACCTGGATACTTCGCCACAACCGCAAAATCAGAAAAAGTATCACCCTTTATCTGGCAGCTCTGATCCTTTCAGGCATGTTGAGTTACAGTATCAACTTCGGTGAAACCGGCCAAAACCTGACCAGCCATTTAATAAAAGTTGCCCTTCTAAAAGAGATCGATAGAACACCGGATAATTATGAGCTATACGGCATGCTCGGCGACTTTTACCACAACCGGAAAAATTACATTGAGGCTGCGGCAGCCTATAAAAACGCCTTGCATCTGATGCCCGACTCGTCAAAAATACTGAACAATCTTGCCTGGCTCCTGGTCACCTGTGAAGATCAGGAACTGCGAAATCCAGTCGAATCCCTTGATTATGCCATCAAGGCAGCCGAAATAGAAACAGCCCCCCATATCCTGGACACACTGGCGGAAAGCTATTTTGCAAATGGAAATATCAGCAAGGCGATTGAAGCCGAAAAAAATGCCCTGCGGTTAATGCCGGCCGACAGAGGCTATTATGAAAAACAGTTGAAAAGGTTTCAGGCCACACTGGGCGTTGAGGACTGAGGTCAGAGGTCAGAAGTCAGAGATCGGAGGATTGATGGGTATTGGGTATTGGGTTTTGGGTGCTGGGTTTTGGGTTTTGGGTGCTGGGTGCTGGGTGGAAAGTGCCTATTTTCTCTTTTCTATATCCGAGTTTCAAGTTTCAAGCTGGTCACTTGATCGTGACTTTTCTGACCTGTAACAGATCACAGTTTCCGGCAAATATTTTTTCAATGCCGTCCTGCTTCAGGGTTGTCATTCCGTCCTTAATGGCCTGAGTCCTGATTTCATCAATGCGGGCCCGGGTCTGAATCATTAACTTCATTTCATCGGTGCCCACGAGCAGCTCATGCAGCCCCATGCGCCCGCGGTAGCCTGTATTGTTGCAATATTCACAGCCTTCGGGAGCATACAGGGTCAATTCTTCAGTGTAAGGGATATCAAGATTTCGTTTAAACTCTTCCACGCCGTACTCCCGCACCAGTTCATCATATTCTTTCCGAGGCACTGTTGGTATGCAGGGTCGACAAAACCAGGTGGCCGGTTAATGAAGCTTCGATGCCGATATGGGTGGTTTCCTTATCCCGCATTTCACCCACCATGATCACATCCGGATCCGCCCGCAGAAAGGATCGCATGGCCGCCGCGAAATCATAACCGATCTTTGGTTGTACCTGGACCTGCCGCAAGCCGGGCTGTGTAATTTCCACCGGATCTTCAGCGGTCCAGATCTTGGTTTCGGTTTTATTGATATATCCCAGGGCCGAATGCAGAGTCGTTGTTTTTCCTGAACCCGTGGGACCGCAAACCAGAATCAGGCCGTAAGGCTTTACAATGGCATTTAAAAAATTCTCATAATTTCTTTTGGAAAACCCAATTTTATCCAGTTGAATCGGCTCGCCGGAGGCCAGCAGGCGCATCACAACATCTTCCAGCCCCCCCTGGGTCGGTACGGTAGCCACCCTCAGTTCGATATTCTTGCCGCCGTACTTCCGAAATTTTATTTTCCCATCCTGGGGTTTGCGTCTCTCGGAAATATCAAGATCAGACATAATTTTGATCCGGGATATCACTGCATTTTTATAATTATAAGGAATAGTTTGATAAACATAACATAAACCATCCACCCGAAGGCGCACCTGTGTATTACGTTTGCCGGGATAGGGCTCGATATGAATGTCAGACGCCTCCCGGGCGTGGGCGTCTAAGATGATTTTATTGACCAGTTGGACCACGGCGCTGTCCTGCTCATCATAAACCGATTCTCCTTCTTCTATTTCGTCGGCCTCTTCCTGCAGTTGAAAAAGGATCTCGTCAATGGCGGCCAGTTCTTTTTCATCCTGGGTAAAAAGTGATATGTAATCCAGAATATCTTTCCTGAGTGCTACGCAGAATTTAATTTTACGGCCGGGAAAAAGGGCCTTGATTTCATCGATTTTCTGGAGGTCATGGGGATTGTCGAGAACAATAGTGACCCAGTTTTCTTCCTCCTTCAGTGGAACCCAGAAATTGCTGCGCATGAAAGGTACTTTAATGCCATGCAAAAGAGCGCCGGGAATCGGCATTTTTATATTATATTCAATAAAGGGAACTTTATAATATCTGCTCAGGGATTTACCGATATCTTTTTTGGATATCTTGAATTCCTGCATCAGAATATTTTCAATCGGTACTTTTTGATCCCGTGCTTTGGATATCCCGAGGTTCAGTTCTTTTTGAGTCAGGATGTGGTTTTCCAGGAGATAATCAAATTTTGTGGCCCTGGTTCTGGATATTCTTTTCTGGTTATAAAGCGCTATTCCTAGAATTTTGGCCAGTTCCATTACCGATTTTTCATCGGTCGTTGTAAAAGCAGAGCCGTCCTTGCTGTTGATAAGCTGAATGGCGCCCAGTAAAAATTTCTGATAAATAATAGGAAAAGCCAGCACCTGGCGGGTCACGAATCCTGTTTTGCGGTCCCAACTGCTGTCAAATTTCAATTCAGGATCTATATCAGCCAATTCTATTTCATTGTATACATCCTTGATATTGATAAGCTTCTGCTTGAAGGCACAATTACCCGCAATGCTGCTGGTGGATATCGGGATTCTAATTTCAGAAATCTCGTTGCCTGATTTAAACCGGGAAACCAGTTCTCTTTTGATACCATCCACAACATAAACCGTCATTCTTTGTGCTCTGAAAAGCGAAATTATCTGGTCTTTCAGGTCGATCAGTATTTCATCTAAATTTATGGCAGCGTAAATTTTGTTGCAGATTTCCTGCAGCCGTGTCCTGTAATTTACCTCGGATTGCAGGTTATGAATTTTAGCGGGACCGCTACTTCCCGAATTGTTTTTTTTTGCCACATTCATTCCAGGCATGTTAATCCTTTATTTGCCATTGGAAGCTTTTAAAAATACAAATATTTTTTTACCGCCGCCGCCGATAAGCATCACGCCCATCAGGTAAAAGCAGAACCGAATAAAAATAGTCACCGATGAAAAATGCGGAATCTGTTCTATGCGCGGCATCACCTGTGGAATACGAAAAAAAACACCTATCCCCGCCAGCGCAAGTACAATACCCCATATTAACTGTGCTTTATCTCTATTTGCGGCCATAAATCTCTTTGGTTGTCAATAATCTTCAGTTTCATGTTTCATCCCGTGGATATTAGCAGGTTTCAACGATCAGACAGTAAAACTACCCAACCGTATAACTCTTTTTTGGCAACCATGTCAAATAATTGTTAAATTACCAGGTAAAACTTAAAACCTGGAAACAGGCATTAAAAAAGAAAAAACAGAAAACAGGCCGTTGCCCGGGCAATGGCCTTGGGCTCAACGAGTTTGACACGCGCCGAAACGCCGAAATATTCTTTTATATTTTTTGATATCTTTCGCTCCAGATCCTGCAGGTGCTTGACTTCGTCGGAGAACATGTGCCGGCTTATTTCCACCTTCACGGTAAGTGTATCCAGATTCCCTTCCCTGTCCACCACAAGCTGATAATGGGGTTCGACCTGGTCCATCTCCATCAGTACGCTTTCGATCTGGGATGGGAACACGTTTACACCCCGGATAATCAGCATATCATCGGTCCGCCCGCTGACTTTTTTCATGCGCGTATGGGTCCGCCCGCAAATACACGGTTCAGGATTTAAAGAAGTGATATCACGGGTCCGGTAACGAATCACTGGAAAGGCCTCCTTTGTTATGGATGTGAATACCAGTTCACCGGTTTCACCGGGACCCAGTTTTTCACCGCTTAACGGATCAATAATCTCGGCGATAAAATGATCCTCGAAAATATGCAGCCCATTTTTTGCCTCATGACATTCAATGGCTACACCTGGTCCCATAACTTCGCTGAGTCCGTAAATATCTACCGCGGTCAAATTCATTTTACGCTCTATCTCTTCCCGCATTTCTTCAGACCAGGGTTCGGCCCCGAAAATACCATACCTGAAATTCAAATTCTTAAAGGAAATCCCGGCTTCTTCGGCAACTTCGGCCAGATGAAGCGCATAAGAAGGCGTGGCCGTTAAAATCGAGGGTGCGAAATCCTTCATGATCACAACCTGTCTTTTTGTATTGCCACCGGACACCGGAATAACCGAGGCTCCCAGTTTTTCAGCACCGTAATGGACTCCCAGCCCCCCTGTAAACAGACCGTATCCGTAGGCGTTATGGATGATATCGCCCCTTGAAGCCCCGCCGGCAACAAGCGAACGGGCCATAAGTTCCGACCATACATTTATATCGCGGGAGGTATATCCAACAACGGTTGGTTTTCCCGTTGTACCCGAAGAAGCATGAATACGCACCACAGTATCCATGGGCACTGCAAACATACCGAACGGATAACTATCCCTTAAATTCTGTTTAGTGGTGAACGGAATTCGCCGCAAGTCGTCAAGAGATTTGATATCACTGGGGACAATGCCTGCTTTTTTAAAGCCCTCGCGATAAAACGGAACTGTTGCATATACCCGTTCAAGAGTCACCTGCAGTCTGCGCAACTGGATTGCCTCAAGGGCTTCCCGCGGCATTGTTTCATACTCCATATCATAAATCATAATCCGCCTTCTCCTTTAATATATTCCTTAAATAAAATCAGCCGAGGATTTTAACCCCATGGCCCTGAAGCAAAAAAACATTTGTCAAAAATAATTTTATCCTGTCAGGCTTCCATCAAATATTGCTTTTCTTTTTTCCAGAAAAGCACCGGTACCTTCCCGGGCATCCTTACTGGCCATGCAAAGAGCAAATGCATCCACCTCGATCTTCAATCCGGTTGCCAGATCGGTATTCAACCCGCTGCTGACTGCCTGTTTGGCTGCTCTTAATGAAACCTTGCCCTTGGAGGCGATGACCCCGGCGGTCTTGAGGACTTTATCCATCAGTGCCTCCGCCGCACAGACTTTGTTGACCATTCCGATGGCCTCGGCCTCCCGGGCCGAAATCAGTTTACCGGTAAAAATCATCTCCTTGGCAATAGCGGGCCCCACGACTCTGGCTAAACGCTGGGTCCCGCCAAAACCGGGAATGATACCAAGGCTGATCTCCGGGAGTCCGAACATGGCACTTTCCGCGGCATAAATAAAATCACAGGCCAGTGCAATTTCACTTCCCCCTCCCAATGCGAAACCGTTCACCGCTGCGATTACCGGAATGGACAGGTCCTGAAGCCTGTTGATGATCATCTGTCCTTTTCGGGCAAAAAGCTTTGCCTGGAGTGTATTAAAGGCCGCAATCTCGGAGATATCGGCTCCTGCAACAAATGATTTTTCACCGGCTCCGGTGAGGACCAGTACACGAATATCCTCATTTGCATCAATCTCTTCCAAAGCAGCAGCAAACTCTTCAAGTAACGGGCCGTTAAGGGCATTAAGAGCTTTTGGCCGGTTAAAAGTAATCGTTGCAATCCCCTCTTTTGTCTGAAACAAAATGTTTTCGTAGGTCATGTTTTCCTCCTGTATTTTAATTTTTCAAAATTCTATCTTTTTCCCTGGCTTCACTGATTCCAGCGACATAGATGGCAATCATGATTAAAATTCCGCCGAAAATTTTTTCGATCGTCAAACCTTCAGCAAAAAGAATATAGGCCAAAATGGCACTGACGATGGGTTCTCCAAGCAGGCTGACTGCAATCAGACCGGCGCTGAACCATTTCAAAGCCCAGTTATAGCTCGTATGGCCAATTAATTGGGCAATCAGCGCCATGCCCCAGAAAGCAGTGATTGTCCGACCTGAAAAACCGGTGCATGGCAGGCCCAGCATCAGAACCGCGGCCCACAGAATAATTGCGGCACTGCCGTAGCAGACGAAAATATAGGCCAGCAGCGAAAGATTACGCCGCAGTTTACGTCCCAGCAGCAGGTAAACGGCTGCGCAAACACCGCCCGAGAGGGCCAGCAGATCTCCTTTAAGGGCCTGCCCCCCGGATACAAAATCACCGGTCCCGATGATGGCAGCACCGACAATGCTGATCAAGATACTGATAAATGCGGCCTTTTTTATCTTTTCTCCGGCAATCAGCGGTGTCAGCAATCCCACCCAAAGGGGATTCGTATTAACCAGCACCACGCTGTTTGCTACCGAGGTATATTCCAGAGATGAAATCCAGGTTGCAAAATGAAGTGCAAGAAAAAAACCAGCGCCAAGGGCCAAAAACATTTCCCGCCCGGCAAGGCCTTTTATCTCATCACGGGCCTTGATCCAGACAATCGGTAAAAGAACAAGTACGGCCAGTCCGACCCGGTAGGCCGCGATCACCAGCGGCGGGGCATCGGCAAGACGAGTAAATATAGCACCGGTGGACACGGCTATTACACCGCTTACCAGGGCCAGCCATGGATTAAACAACGGGACATCCGGCCTGGTTTGCATTTTCCTACCCCCGATTGCCGGATTTTTTCTGATTCTGCAACCAGGCGGTAGGATTGGTTTCTTTTATGTAAGCGCTGATTCCTTTTATAATCGCATCACAAAGACGGTTCTGGTATGTTGAACTCCTCAGCCGTTTGCATTCCCTGGAGTTGCTGATAAAAGATGTCTCGATTAATATGGCCGGCATCTGTGCGCCCAGCAGCACATAGAACGGAGCCTGTTTGACCCCTTTGTTTTTCACATGACTGTAATTCTTCTTCAGATGGCTGCAAAGCGAACTCTGGACATAGCCTGCCAGGCGGCTCGATTCATTAATCTTGGCATTTTGCATCAAATCATTTAAAATCGACTGCAGATCGCTGATATTTTTTGTCGATGTCGCATTTTCACGTGCGGCCACCAGGATAGAGTCGTCATCCGTTGCCAGATTGAGAAAATAAGTTTCAATCCCGTAGGCACGCCGATCTCTCACCGAATTAGTATGGATGGAGATGAAAAGATCACAGTTTTTCGTATTTGCAATGGCGGTACGCTCCTCAAGAGTGAGGAATTTGTCGGTACTGCGAGTCAGGATAACTTCACATTTGAGCTGTTCGCGCATTTTTGCAGCCAGTTTTTTTGAAATTGCAAGGGCAATATTTTTTTCATGCACTCCCTTATAATATCCTGGTGCGCCATAGTCACGTCCGCCGTGACCTGGATCGATGATAACCCGGCGGACCCCCAGGGCAAACTGTTTGGCAAGCGCACTTGGTGCGATCCGTGTTCCGTTCTTATTCTTTAAATCACCGCCTTTTTTGACATAGGCAGCATTCCGGTCCATTCCCCACACATCGATCACGATCCGAAATGGATTTTTCAGAGAAAATATTTTATAGGTTTTAAAAGACTTGATATCCACCACAACCCTGACCGCATCCTGCGTGTACTGCCCGGCCCGGGCACTGAGCAGCAGGTGATCGTTAATGGGCAGCAGTTTGTTCAGCCCGTCTCCCAGGCGGCTCCCGCTGAGATCAATATAAAGCCGCTGGGGTTTTCCTATGGAAGGATCCTGCTTAAGGAGCCGGTTGGTAAAAGCCATCTCTTTATCCGCATCCACTACAATCCGGGTATAGCTTGGATTACTCCAGAATCGTATGCCGGTAATCTTTGCATGGCCATGGCCCTGGGCAGCAGTGCTTTTGGGCGTCACTGCGGCACCGGCAGCCGAATCCCGGATTATCCCGGCAATGGCATCCGGCTTTTTCAGTTCCAAAGTTCCGGGCTTTACTTTCCCTTTTATGATACTGTTCTTCGCTGCAAGTGCCTTTTCATGGTAAATGCTTTTCGGATAGGTACTGACAATACGTTTAAATTCTGCCAGGGCTTGCTGCTTGTCGGCTTTTCGAAAAGAGAGCCCGTAAAGCTCCCAATATAACTTCCCGGCCATGTAAAGGCCGGCCGAAGCCCAGGGACCATGTGGATCATGGGCGTACACAGCCTTGAATTTCGCAATACATGCCAGCCAGTTATCCCTGTGCTTCATCCTGTTCGCCTGGCCAAGCAATCGTTTATAATCCCGCTCGGCCCGTATATATTTTTCCTTGGCACTGATCTGTACCGGTTGTTTTGGGACAGTTTTCTTTTTGGAAAATTCGGCAAGGGCCGCAAGAGATCTGGCTTTATACCGGCTTGTGGGAAATCGTTTGACAATCCGTTTGAAAATATCCAGTGCCTCGGTTTTATCCGATGCCTTGAATGATCGTTGATAGAGTTTTCCATAAAGTACACCGGCCTGATAAAGACCTGCCGCGGCCCAGGGGCCATGTGGATCCGCACTGTACACCATCTGATATTTGCGTATGCATTTAAGCCAGTTTTCCCTGTATTTCATTTTACGGGGGCTGTGTCGAAGGAGTTTGTAGCAATCCTCGGCGGCAAAATATAAATTTTTCGGTGTTGATGCCGCAGCCACACTATTTGATCCTGCCGGTAAAAAAATAATCAGCCAGACGACCACCGCTATCGGCAATCCTTTTTTACATAATCCAGGTTTCATACAGGTTCCAGCTCTTTTGCTTTCTCATGGAGTTCATTTAAAAAATTCAAGGCATCAACAGGTGTTGTTTGTGCAATGTCGATCTGCCGCAGCTTTTCGATAAGAACCTGTTCGGGTTTGCGGAACAAGCTCAACTGCACATGTCTTTTCTGCTGCGATTCAGACTGCCCCGGACCGTTGGAGGAGATACTTGAACCGTGATCATGTTTTTCAATATCGATTAAAATTTTTCTGGCCCGCCGGATCACGAAATCGGGAATACCGGCCAGCCTCGCCACCTGAATGCCGTAACTGCGATTAGTGCCGCCGACCACCAGTTTTCTTAAGAAAATAATTTCCTCGCCCCATTCCTTTACCGCGATATTAAAATTTTTAACCCTAACTTTACTGCGGGCCAGCTCCGTCAGTTCATGATAATGTGTTGCAAACAGAGTTTTTACACCTTTGTCCTTAAAATCG
This sequence comes from Desulfobacteraceae bacterium 4572_123, assembly GCA_002084545.1. Classification (GTDB taxonomy): domain Bacteria; phylum Desulfobacterota; class Desulfobacteria; order Desulfobacterales; family 4572-123; genus 4572-123. The sequence continues at coordinate 20,106 of NBLJ01000066.1, forward strand.
TGCAGATATTCAGCAACGGCCCAGGCAATGCTCAACCCGTCAAATGTACTGGTTCCTCTTCCAATCTCGTCCATAATAACCAGGCTGTTTTCAGTTGCGTTATTCAGGATATTGGCGGTTTCCTGCATTTCAACCATGAATGTGCTTTGTCCCTGGCTCAGATTATCCAACGCACCGACCCGGGTAAAAATTCGGTCGGTGATGCTCAAAGAGGCCTTTCGCACCGGCACGAAACAGCCCATCTGGGCCATAATCGCCAGGATAGCGACCTGGCGCAGCACAGTTGATTTGCCGGCCATATTGGGCCCTGTTATAATCAGAATCTGGCTTTGCTCATTATCCATCCGGATCGAATTGGGTACAAAGCGCTCTCCGGTAATCATCTTTTCCACCACCGGATGGCGGCCATCCTCAATGATAATCTGCCCTTCGGAATTGATATCCGGACGGCGAAAATCGTTGTTCTCGGCAATTTCAGCCAGATTCAAGAAACAATCGATCCGCGCAATAAACCGGGCAAGCACCTGAACATCTTTATTATTGTTCCGAACCTGCTGCCTGATTTCATTAAAAAGACGATACTCAAGAAGGGCCCGCTGATCTTCCGCGCCCAGCACTTTTGATTCAAATTGTTTCAACTCATCGGTGATATATCTCTCGGCATTCACCAGGGTCTGCTTGCGAATATAATGCGGCGGAATTTTTTCCGAATGAATCCGGGACACTTCGATGAAATACCCGAAAACTTTGTTGTACCTGACCTTCAGCGCATTGATACCGGTGGCTTCTTTTTCATTTGCTTCCAGCCTGGCCAGCCACTCCTTGCCGTTTTGGCTGATGGAAATCAGCTCATCGAGTTCAGCCAGATAGCCGGTTTTAATAATCCCGCCCTCGTTAATGGTGGGCCGGGCATCCTCCCGAATGGCCCTTTCTATCAAAGATGCCAGTTCATAAAGCGGGGCTGTATCCCCGGCAAAACGATAATAGTCGGATTTCAAACGGTCAAGTTCGGAAAAAATATCGGGAAGCTTTTCCAAAGACCGCCTCAGGGCAAGCAGGTCCCTGGCATTGGCATGCCCCATGGATATCTTGCTTCCAAGCCGTTCCAGGTCATATACCGACTTCAATGATTCTCTAAGAGCTTTTCGTACCTCGGGGCTCGCCTTGACCTCTGCCACGGCATCCAGCCGCAGACGGATCTTCGCCGGATCAAGCAGGGGGTATCGCAGCCACTGTTTAAGCAGCCGGCCGCCCATGGATGTAACGGTTTTATCGAGGATAGAGAGCAAAGTTCCCTTCTTTGATCCGTTCCTGATATTTTGTAAAAGTTCCAGATTTCGGCAGGACACCTCGTCGATAAGAAGATAATTATTTAATGAATAAGTTTCGATTCCGCTGAAATGATCAATAGCCTTTTTCTGGGTCTCATCCACATAAAAGACCAGTGCTCCGGCCGCACTGATACCGGCCTTTAATTTTTCACACCCGAAGCCTTCAAGACTGATGGTTTTAAACTGTTGAATCAGCCTTTCACGTCCCCTATGGGTGTCAAAGGCCCTATCCTCGATAAAAGTGATATATTTATCGGAAATCGCGGATAATACGGTTTGGAAAAAGGGATCCTCCCGGCTGGTTTCGGCCAGCAGGATCTCACTGGGTGCAATGCGCAGAACCTCGTCAATGACGGTATTTACATCCGCTGACTGAGCCAGGCGAAATGTTCCGGTGGAGATATCCAGATAGGAGAGGCCGATATGGGTATGGTTTTTTGCAAGAGCCAGGACATAATTATTGGACTTTGCGTCCAGAAATTCGTTTTCAACGATCATTCCAGGCGTGATAACCCGCACCACCTCGCGTTTTACCAGGCCCCTGGCCTCGCTGGGGTCTTCCACCTGATCACAGATGGCAACCTTGAAGCCGCGCTCTATCAGACGTGCAATATATCCCTGGACCGCCCGAAAGGGAACACCGCACATGGGAATCGGTGAATTTTCCTTTTTATTGCGCGAAGTCAGTGTGATTTCCAGTTCTCCGGATGCTGTCCGGGCATCTTCGAAAAACATTTCATAGAAATCACCCATCCTGTAAAAAAGTAAAGCGTCCTTGTACTTTTCCTTGATGGATAAGTACTGCTTCAGCATGGGGGTTAATTTAGTATGACTCATGAATATGGGCTGACCTGATGTGATCCGGAAAACATTTCAAACAATCAACAAAGTGCAAACTACTTTCCAGCCTTGATGAAGTATCTCTGGTTTCGGAACCATCGGGTTGATCCGTGTTTTGAGGCCCGGTGTTCTGACTCTCCTGCTTTAAAGTATCCAGTTCCTGTTTAAGAACAGATACCTGCTGCATGCT
>NBLJ01000067.1 GCA_002084545.1 Desulfobacteraceae bacterium 4572_123
TAACCCCAAGCAGCAGAAAGCATTCGATTTGCTCCAGACGATACGAATGTAGACAGTATGATCACATCGGGTTCGATTATAACAATGTGTATTTACAGGATATTCGTTCTTTTCTGAAAAGGGAACTTCAGTTTAGCCCAGGTAGAAAAGGCAACTGCCAACTGGCACAAAGAGGGCCGCACACTGAAGATGAGCGATAGTGAACTCGACCAATTTGCCGATGCCTTTGAACACACAGAACGAAATGCAGCTTTACTGGCACTGGCCAAGACCTCCTCGTCCTGAAATTCATAATACTCTACTTGGTTTTCGGCACCAAGACAAGGCCGTCGAGGGTTGTTTCAATCGATCCTTAAGTTATTTTATCAAAAATTGATGTCGTGGATAGGTTTGCGGAAATGAAGGCGGCGCCATCCGCCCCTGATTAACCGGGATTTTTTGCTTTGATATGAAATACCGGCGTGGCGGTTTCCTGCGTGGCAACAACTATTTCGGCGCCACAAGCGGCAAGAGCCGGCGCAACCTCGTCCATCGCTTTTGCGGAGGTGTTGTTTTTATCGCTGAGGTGGGCCAGGATCACATGCTGCAGACCGCTGTGCAGGATTTCAGATAGAAGGTCCCTGGAAGCGCTGTTGGAAAGGTGGCCGGTACGTCCCTTTATTCTCTGTTTCAAATGCCAGGGGTAGGGGCCTGCTAGGAGCATTGCAGAATCATGATTGGCTTCGAGGACAAGCAGGCGGCAGCCTTTCAGATGTTCCCTGACCATGGCGGTGACGATTCCCAGGTCCGTTGCAATGGCGGTTTTAAACCCGTTTTGCATGAATGTGAAACCGGCCGGATCTGCCGCGTCATGGGATATGGAAAAAGGATGAATGGTCAGATCGTCGATGGAAAAGGTGCATCCGCATTCAAAATTTTGATAATCAAAGACAGTACCGAGTTTGGACTCGGCTGCTTCACGGGTTTTTTTATTGATGTAGACTGGAAGTTGATACCGCCTTGAAAGAACTCCGACCCCGTGAATATGGTCGGCATGTTCGTGGGAAACAAGAATGGCACTAAGGCTTTCGGGGGCCAGTTTTCTGGATTTCATGCGGCGTTGAATTTCGATCCCCGAAAGACCGGCGTCCACAAGGACGGCAGTGGCGCCGTTCGAGATATAAATCGCATTGCCTTTGCTGCCGCTGGCCAGAACACAGACGCATGGGTCACATAAATTGGGGCGATATGATCGATTTGGGCTCAAACCGGTTATTTGCCTGTATGGCCGAACCCGCCGCTGCTGCGGTCGGTTTCATCCAGTTTGTCTGCGACTTCGAGCCTGGCCTGATACACTTTCTGGATGATCATCTGGGCGATTCGTTCACCGCGCCGGACAGTATAATCGGAACTGCCCAGATTGATGAGTGCTATTTTTACCTCGCCCCGGTAGTCGGCGTCAATGGTTCCGGGAGCGTTGACTATGCTGATGCCGTGTTTGACAGCCAGGCCGCTCCGGGGGCGGATCTGGGCTTCAAATCCGGGGGGCAGGGCCATGGCGAAACCGGTGGGAACAAGTCTGATTGCACCGGGTGCCAGTGTTGTTTTATTTTCCATGGCGGCACAGATGTCCATGCCGGCAGCCAGCGAGGTCATATAGCGGGGCATTGGGATATCGGTATCTGCATCCGGTCGCAATTTTAAAAACCGGATGACGGGGTTTGATTTGTCCATTAGTATCTGCCCATATGTTTGAAACTCGTGAAGGAGGATGCAGGTTTACGCGGTTAAAAAATTTTTAAACGGCTTGTCATCTGATATCGGCCCGAGAATGGTCAGTGCTACCTTGTCGGGGTGAAAGATAAGATCGGCCAGTTCAAGAATATCTGTCTCGGTCACCGTGTCGATTTGTTTGACAATCGTATCCAGGGGTACATAGCGACCAAAATGGATCTCATTTTGGGCCAGGCGCACCATCTGGTTGTCAACACTTTCCGCGGCCAGCAGCAAGCTTCCCTTGGTAAATTCACGGGCGGCGCGCAGCTCGTCGCAGGTCACGGCTTTTTTTCTAATTCTCTGAAGTTCCTTTGCAACCAGATCAATGGTTTCCGTTACATTTTCAGATGCTACACCGGCATAGACCCCGAATATGCCCGTATCTTCATAGGAGGATATAAAGGAATAAACAGAATAGGCCAGTCCCCTCTGCTCACGGATTTCCTGGAAGAGCCGGGAACTCATATTGCCTCCTAAAATAGTGCTCAACAGGGAAAAGGCATACCGGCGGGGATCGGTTATGGGAAAACCGCAGGTGTTACAACAGATATGAACCTGTTCGAGGTCCTTGCTGTAGACGGCAACACTGGAACAGTTTTTCGGGGGCCGCCGATCAGGAAAACCGTTTGTTTGTTCGATGGTTTCAAAAGACGGCCCGACCAGATCGACAAATCGGTCATGATCCAGATTTCCGGCCGCTGAAATAACGATACGGTCGGGCTGGTACAGGTGATGAAAAAAATCAGCAACCGTGGCGGCATTAAATCCCATAACATTTTCACGGGTACCGAGTATTGATTGCCCCAGGGGGTTTTCACCCCAGTAATTGGCACTTGACAGCACATGCACGTATTCTTCCGGAGAGTCCTCGACCATGCCTATTTCCTGACAGATCACCGGGCGTTCTTTTGCCAGCTCATCGGGGCTGAACCGTGAATTCAGGAAAATATCGGTGAGAATCTCGGCCATGGTTGCCAGGTGGGTGTCTATGACTTTGGCGTGGTAGCAGGTGTTTTCCATGGAGGTGAATGCGTTGGTGTGCCCACCGATGGCATCGAATTCCTTGGCTATCTGAAAGGCCGAACGCCTTGTGGTCCCCTTGAAAATCATGTGCTCTATCAAATGGCTGAGCCCATTTTCAGCCGGGGTTTCATCGCGGGCCCCGGCATTTACCCAGACGCCCATTGAAACCGAGTGCACATGCGGCATCCGGCGGGTAAGTATCCGGATGCCGTTGTCAAGAACCGTTTTTTTTGTCACGGCGGTCATCAAAGATTATTTATCCCCCTCCAGAACAGCCTTGCGGCTTAAGCGGATCTTCCCGTCTCTTCCGATTTCAAGCACTTTGACCTTGACCATATCCCCTTCATTGACCACATCGGTGACTTTGGCGACCCGTTTGTTGGCCAGTTGGGAAATGTGTACCAGACCGTCCGTTCCCGGCATAATCTGAACAAAGGCGCCGAAATCAGTGGTTTTGACCACTTTTCCTTCGTATATGACGCCTACTTCCGGTTCCGCTATGATCTCTTCAACCATTTTTCTGGCAGCATCGCCTTCCTCTGCTGAAAAAGCAGCGATTTTCACCAGACCGCTGTCATCGATTTCAACCCGGGTATTGGTTTCACTCTGGATGGAACGTATAATTTTTCCTCCGGGGCCGATGATTTCACGAATTTTGTCCGGTTTGACCTGGATGGTCATCACTTTGGGGGCATACGGGGATGTTTCATCCCTGGGCTGCTCAATTGTTGTGATCATCTGCTCAAGGATATGCAGCCGGCCGGTGCGGGCCTGGGCCAGGGCTTTTTCCATGATCTCCCTGGAGAGTTCATGGATTTTGATGTCCATCTGAAGGGCGGTAATGCCTTCACTTGTACCGGCCACCTTAAAGTCCATATCACCGTAATGATCTTCATCACCGAGAATGTCGGACAGGATCGCGATGTCGTCATCCTCTTTGACCAGTCCCATGGCAATACCGGAAACCGGGGATTTTACAGGAACTCCGCCGTCCATCAGGGCCAGGCTGGCCGCACACACGGTACCCATGGATGAAGATCCGTTGGATTCCAGGACTTCGGATACGATGCGGATAGTGTAGTCAAATTCCTCCTTGGGCGGCAGGATCTTTTCCACGGCCCTGGTTGACAAACCGCCGTGGCCGATATCCCGGCGGCTGGGACCGCCAACGCGTTTGACTTCGCCCACGGAAAAAGGCGGGAAATTATAATGCAGCATAAAAGGTCTGAATTCTTCCCCGCTAAGGGTCTCGACCCGCTGTTCATCCGGTCCTGAGCCCAGGGTCAGTACGCCCATTACCTGGGTTTCTCCGCGTGTGAAAAGTGCGGATCCGTGGGGTCTGGCCAGAATACCGACTTCACAGCTTATGGGTCTGATTTCATCGAATTTTCGATTGTCGATCCGGCGGCCTTCCTTCAGTATAATATCCCGGCAGATCTGTTTCTGTAAATCATCGAAAATTGCGTAGACTTCATCTTTGCGATCCGCGTAGTCTTCTCCCATATTTTCGAATATATCAGCTTTCACTTTTCTCAAGGCCGCATAGCGCTCCATTTTTGCAGGTACCAGAACGGCTTCGTGCAGTCCCTCAACGGCTTTGGATTCTATCAGTTGAACCAGGGTCTGATCCTTTTCAGGCGGTATGAACTCGCGTTTGGCACGGCCGGCGGCCTTTTTCAGTTCCTCCTGCATATCGATGAGGGGCTGCAGGGCCTTGTGGCCAAAAAATATGGCTTCCAGCATATCAGCTTCGCTGACAATATCACCGCCGCCCTCAACCATAACCACTCCGGTTTTTGATCCGGCCACAATGATATTGATGTCGCATTTTTCAATATCGGAAAGCCGGGGATTGGCAACGAGTTCACCGTCAATACGAGCGACCCTGACAGATGCTATGGGGCCGGCAAACGGGATGTCTGATATTTCCAGAGCAGCCGAGGCACCAACCATGGCCAGAATATCGGGATCATTTTCCTGGTCCATTGAAAGCACGGTGGCAATCACCTGGGTTTCGAAGCGATAGCTTTTCGGAAAAAGCGGGCGGATGGGCCGGTCGATAAGCCTGGCGGTGAGGGTCTCCTTTTCGCTTGGCCTTCCTATTTCACGCCGGAAATAATTGCCCGGGATTCGCCCCGCGGCATATATTTTTTCCTGGTATTCCACGGACAGCGGCAGAAAATCAACCATCCGTTCATTATTGGCGGAAACCACTGTTACCAGCACTGTGGTTTCTCCATACTGTACTACAACCGATCCGGATGCCTGTTTGGCAACTTTTCCGGTCTGGATGCTGAGAGTTTGACCTCCGATGTCCGCTTTCAGTAAAATATCCATTTTGTCTCCTAAAAACAAAGCGACTTTAATTTTGTGCTGACGTGAAAGTCGCTCTGATGATCAATTTGCTTGATTAAAAATATGCCCCGCGGCATTTTAAACTTGATTGTCACAGAGCTATAACTTCAGGGATGTTCCGGCTTAATTCGGCCGTATCCTGATGGATGCCCGGGGTCGAGTCGAAACCCGATTTTCAGGCCATTGCCGTTAAAAAAAAAGGTTTGCCAGTATCTCATTCGGTTTATCTTCTGAGCCCCATGGTTTCGATGATTCCCCGATAACGCTTTACATCGTTGCTTTTAACATAGTTTAAAAGCCTGCGGCGCTGGCCGACCAAAATTAAAAGACCCCGGCGGGAATGGTGGTCTTTTTTGTGAATTTTCAGGTGTTCGGTAAGATAGGAAATGCGATGAGTCAAAAGTCCTATCTGAACCTCCGGCGAACCTGTATCCGAGTCGTGAAGTTTATATTGATCGATCAATTTTTTCTTATCTTCTGTTGTAAAAACCAATTTTTTCTTGCCTCCTCTTTTTTTTAATAAGCTTATATATGGTATATCTTCATTAGTCTAAACAAACAACATTTTTTTGTCGAAAATTTGCTTTATGGATGAAAAACACAGCAATATTCCAGTTCCAGGCACTTTTCTTTGAGTTGGAGCACCGATAAAAGGTTGCCGTTTTCATCAACTATTTTGACCAAATTTTCCGGGCTTTTCAAAGCTGCCGCGGCAATATTTTCCGCGTTGATGGTCCGGCCGGTCATTATTTTTTGTTTTAAAACCGAATCAGCCGTGCATTCAGGCATTTTACGGAGCGCTTTGTTCATCGGGATCATTCTGCCTGCAGCCTGTTCCGAATGGACAATTTTTTCAAATTTTTCAAGCCCGATTGCATCTTTAATGTCAAACCCGCTGCTCCTGGTACGCCTGAGTTCCTTGAGGTGCCCGCCGCATCCCAACCGCGCCCCGATATCGGTGCACAGAGTTCGGATATAGGTTCCCGCCGAGCAGGTCACGTCAAAACTGATTTCCGGCAGATCTATTTCGATTATTTTAATCGATGAAATATAAATCGAGCGCGGCGGTTTCAGCACCGGTGTTCCTTTTCGAGCAAGTTTGTAGAGCGGTACCCCCTTGTGTTTTAATGCCGAAAAAGCCGGAGGATGCTGCTGCATCCCTCCCTCGAATTCCTTGAAAACAGAATGCAACGTTTTATCCGGAAAATCCGTCTTATCGCAATGTGCCAGGACATTGCCGGTTAAATCCTGGGTGTCCGTTGTAATACCTAGGTGGAGAACCGCCCGGTATTTTTTTTCCGAGTGCAGGAAAAATCTTGCCAGCCGTGTAGCCTGATTTATGCAGCATACCATAACTCCGGTTGCAAAGGGATCAAGCGTGCCGGCATGACCGGCCTTGCGGGCCCCAAGCGCTTTTTTAACGCGGGCCACAACACGGGCTGAACTTATATTGACGGGTTTGTCGATAATCAAAATCCCGCTTTGATTTTGCTGCATCTGTTTAAGCTATATTACCCGTGCCAGTTTGAAAATTTGTTTTTTTACATCGGCTATGCCGGAATCAATATTGAACCCCGCAGCGGAAAAATGCCCTCCGCCGCCAAAAGATGCCGCAATTTCCGAGACATCGATGGTTCCATCGGACCGCAAACTCACATGATATCGGCTGTCCGGCGGTCTGTTTTTTCCGCCGGAAAGTTCCCGGATCAGAACAGCTACTTTAATATCCTCGATTCGTTTGGCATAATGGATAAATCCGTCTATATCTTCCGAGTGAGTACCGGTCTCATCCAGCATGCGCTGGTACAGTGTCATCACGGACAGCTTGCCGTTTTCTGAAATTTCAATGGAGTCAATGGCAAGATTCAGCAGTTTTATACGACCCAGTGAATAAGTGCCGTAAACATGCTGAGCGACATCATAAGGGTCGACCCCAAGCCCCATAAGTTCGGAGCAGATGTCAAAGGCCGCCCTGCTTGTATTCGAAAACCGAAAAGACCCGGTGTCGGTTAAAATACCAGTATATATCGAAGTTGCCATGTCTTTGCTGATCGGGAGCCCCATTTTACGAATAAGGCGGTATACAATCTCGGCTGTAGCACTGGCCGATGTGTCAATAAATTGCAGGTCTCCGAAACCGGTGTTGGTTACATGATGGTCAATGTTGATAATAACCGGCATCCGGGCGATGGCTGAATGAAGCCGCCCAATACGCCCGAGGTTTCCGCAGTCCAGAATTACAGCCGTATCATAGTCGTTTTCCGCATTCGCATGCTGCACAATACGATTGATCGACGGCAAAAAACGATAGACTGCCGGAAGAACATTTTCATTGTACAGCGTTACTTTCTTGTTCAGAGCCTCGACGGCGAGTCCCATGGCGATCAACGAACCAACGGCATCCCCGTCGGGATGGACGTGGGTGGCCAGAAAAATATTTTTACTCTTCAGTAAATGGTTTATTATCTGGTTCATTATCCGTTTCAATAGATTTTAATAATTTATCTATACGTGCCCCATAGTCGAACGAATCATCATAAAAAAATGTAAGGTCCGGCATATACCTGAGTCCAAGCTGTCGGGCCAGAATACGTTTTAAAAACCCCCGGGCCGCTTTAAAACCCTTGATTACTTCATCTTTGGACGTTGCCGAGCCGGAGATGGAAAAATATATTCTTGCAAGACGAAGGTCCGGTGACATTTTTACGCTGGTGATTGTAGCCATGTCGAGACGCGGGTCTTTGATTTTTCTGGCCAGTACATCCGACAGTGTCTTTTGTATCTGCCCCCCGACCCGGTCTCCGCGCGTAAAGGGTCTCATAGATTGATTATCTCCATTTGAGTATCGATAATTTCGGCAAGGCCCATTTCATCCGCCGCATTAAAAATCTTGTCCGTTTTGGAATTTATCACTTTTCGATCATTCCCTACCAGGGCAAATCCTATCTCTGCTTTCCGATAAATATCGTTGGATCCGACTTCCGCAATGGAAACATTAAAGTTATTGCGCAGCCGGGCGGTCGTTGATTTTACTATTTTTCTTTTTTCCTTCAAACTGCGGCAGTCATGCAGCCTGAAAGTTATAATTCCGAGCCCGACAACCATAATTTATACCCATTTTTATTTCCAACGCATTATTCATTTCGGGTGTTTCAAGCCATTTCAGGCTTTATCTCTTTCATTAAATAACATTCGATGATATCGGCAATCTTGATATCATTATATTTTTCAATGCCGATACCGCACTCATAACCGTTTTGAACTTCTTTGACATCGTCTTTGAAACGCTTTAAGGAAGAAATTTTTCCTTCATAAAGAACAATCCCATCCCTGAGAAGGCGGACCTGCCGGTCACGCTCGATTTTGCCGTCGGTAACATAGGAACCGGCAATGGTGCCTATTTTGGGGACATGGAATATTTCCCGAACTTCGGCCCGCCCCAGTACTTTCTCCTCGTAGGTGGATGACATCATGCCTAAAATAGCGTCTTTCATTTCCCTGATAACGTCATAAATAATGTGCCTCGATGCTGCCGTCGACATCCGCCTTTATGATCAGGTTGAGATCCTTGATTTCCCCTTCCTGCATTTTTTCGAAAAGGCCTTCAAGGCTCAAGCGGCTGTTTTTGGCCAGGTCCAGAGAACGCTGTTTTTGAATACGGTGTGTACTTACCTGTTTTGCACTCTTATCGTCGGCAAGTGCGATCAGTTCATCACCGGCTGTGGGAACACCCGTAAGCCCGATGATTTCCACCGGCGTGGACGGCCCTGCCGATTCAAGTGCGACACCCCTGTCATTGAGCATGGCGCGAACTTTGCCGTAGTGGACACCACACACTACCGGATCGCCGTTATGCAGGGTACCTTCCTTAATCAGGACCGTGGCTACAGAGCCCCGGCCGGAATCGAGTCTGGCTTCAACCACGTGGCCGACGGCATGCTTGTCCGGATCCGCCTGAAGTTCCATCAGTTCGGCCTGGAGCTGTATCATTTCAAGCAGTTCGTCGACTCCTGTGTTCTTTTTAGCCGAGACCTTGACAACAATGGTATCACCGCCCCATTCCTCCGACATCAAACCTGCATCGGCCAGTTCACGCAGGACTTTTTCGGGATCGGCATTGTTTTTATCAATCTTGTTGACAGCAACAATAATCGGCACATTCGATGCTTTTGAGTGATTTATGGCCTCAATGGTCTGAGGCATAACACCATCATCCGCCGCCACGACCAGTACCACGAGGTCCGTCACCTGGGCACCCCGGGCACGCATGGCAGTAAACGCCTCATGTCCGGGAGTATCCAGAAATACGATCTGCCCCTTATCGGTTTTAACCTGGTAGGCGCCTATGTGCTGGGTAATACCGCCGGCTTCAAAATCCGTTACCCGTGTTTTCCTAATAACATCCAGAAGAGATGTTTTGCCGTGATCGACATGCCCCATTATTGTGACGACCGGGGGTCGTTCCGATAGATTTTCCGGTTTATCCTCTTCAGGTTTCAGCAGGATATCTTCCTCAAATGAAGCTTTTTCCACCTCATAATCAAACTCGGCCGCCATCAGTACGGCTGTATCAAAATCAATAGTCTGGTTCACAGTGGCCATAACTCCCATGGCCATCAGTTTGACGATCATTTCGTTGGCCTTGATGCCCATTCGTTTGGCCAGTTCGGAAAGAACAATGGCTTCATCGATTTTGATCCGGCGTTTAATGGCTTTTGGGGTAGTGATAGCGGTTTTTTCAAACTGCTGCATCCCCTTGCCCTTAGGGCCTTTGTAGCCCTTGCGGCCTTTTTTGCCCCGGCCTTTTCCGTTATAAAGATCCCGGCCTTCCACAACCGCCTTGCGTCGGAAGGCAATTTTTTTCTTGAAAAACTTTTTATCCTCCCCGGTTTCTCCTGGTTTTTTCTTCCAGCTTTTTTTCTTTTTGTCCTTGTCCGTACCCTTTTCAGTGGTTATAGGCTTGGGATGGGATGTCGTCTGTACTGGACCGTCCGGCGCAACCTTTTGCCGGGTGCTTTTCGGAGCAGCGGGCGGTTGCCGGGTAATAACCGGCCTGGCCGGCGCAGGTTTTATAATTTTGGCGGACGCTTCTTTTTTCTTTTTTCGGACCGGCTTGGCCGGTTTTTTTGGTTTGACAACCGGCTTTTCGGCCGGCGCCTCGACTACTTTTTCAGCTTCGGTTTCGTCTGCCGCTTTTTCTTTCAGATCAGGGGCGTCCGCGGGTTCTGTCGTTGGTGCGGCCTGATCCGCCGCCTGCGAAGGCTGTCCGGTATCGCCTTCAAGGATTGTCTTTTGATCAGTCTTGTCCGCGGGTTTTGTCTCGGGGCCTGCTTCCGCAGGAGGCTTTGCCTTTGTAATAATTCTGGCGGAAGCCTCCTTTCGGCGGGCGACTCGCTTTTTTACCGGGGTCTTTGGTGTATCCTTCACCACCGGTTCAACGGTTTCGGCAGTCGGTGCTTCGGGAGAAGGTTCGGAAACCGTTTCAGCGGCTGCCTCATCGTCTTCCGGTTTAACCGGCTTCCTGGATACTACTTTTTTGCGCCTTCGGATCACTGTGGATTTTACGCGGGTAACTTCAACAGTATCAGCTTTTTTACCAAAATGTTTTTCCCTGAATTTTTCCCTGATTTTTTCCTCTGTTTCTTTATCCAGAGAACTCATATGGCTTTTTACGGGAATATCCATCTCTCTTATCGTTTTAAGAAGTTCTTTGTTGGTCACGACTTTCTTGGTAACGGTAAGATCCCTGGCAAGTTCATATACTCTGATATTTGCCATCCATCCCCCCTCATGTATCTGTTAGAGGTTGTTTGAAATCGGTCAACCCCATAATTATATTTTATATTCCATCCGCTTTGAATTATACGAAATCTGCCTCCCGGCCGATTCAGATCTAATTCTCATCGGGTTTGAATTGCTGCTTTTCATCGTCTGCCGGCTCCGGTTCCTCTGTACTTTCTTCCGGAGTTATATCGTCTGCCGGCTCCGGTTCCTCTGTACTTTCTTCCGGAGTTACATCGTCTGCAGGTTCCGATTCATCTGTATTTTCATCAGCTTTAGCATTGTCGATGGGAGCCGACTCATCGACGGCTGCGGAAGATTCCAGTGCATTGATTGAATATTCAATCAGTTTGGCGGCCTTTTGTTCACTGATGCCCCGAATCTGAGTCAATTCTTCGATGGATACCTGCACCAGCTCTTCGGTGGAAAAAATACCTTTTTCATAGAGTGCATCTGCCATGCTTATGCCGATTCCCGGCAGGGCCAGCAGCGAATCATAGCCTTTCTGCATGGCTTCACTGTATCGGGTTTCACTTTTTACATCCAGATGCCAGCCGGTCAATTTGGATGCCAGTCTTACGTTCTGTCCGCGCTTGCCAATGGCAACAGAGAGAAAATCGTCAGGTACGATCACTTCCATGGCCCGGTTATCTTCATCGATGATGACCCTGGATATTTCAGCGGGCGCCAGTGCATTGCAGACAAATTTTGCGGAATCGATATGCCAGGGGATGATGTCGATTTTTTCTCCGCGCAGCTCCTGGACGACATTCTGCACCCGGCTGCCTTTCATGCCGACGCAGGCACCAACCGGATCGATGTCCGAATCGTTGGATGCCACGGCAAATTTTGCCCGGATGCCCGGTTCCCTTGCAGCACCTTTGATCTCAACAATGCCTTCACTGATTTCAGGGACTTCGGTCTTGAACAGGTTGATTAGAAAATTCGGATGGGTCCGGGATAATATGATCTGGGGGCCACGGGTTTCATGCAGGACATCCATGATATAAGCACGTATCCGGTCTCCCCGGCGATATGTTTCCCTGGGAACCTGTTCCCGTGAGTGCAGGACCCCCTCTGTTTGTCCGAAGTTCACGATAATGTCGCCCCTCTCAATCCGCTGGACAATGCCGTTGATAATTTCTCCTTTACGATCGATAAAACTGGAATATACCGCGTCACGCTCCGCATCTTTCATCTTTTGTATGATAACCTGTTTAGCTGATTGTGCGGCAATACGGCCGAAAGTGCTGGTGTCGATTTTAGTGCCGAGGCTGTCGCCTATTTCGCATTCCGGATCAAGTTTGACAGCTTCCTTAAAGCCGATTTGAATTTCCGGCTCACTGATATCCTCAACGACTTCCCTGAATTGAAACACCTCTATTTCACCGATTTCAGGGTTGTACTGTACCTCGATATCGACCTTACTCCCGAATTTTTTTTTGGCTGCAAACCGCAATGCTTCTTCAAGCCCCTGGATGAGAACTTCGCGGTCTATTCCTTTATCTTTACTGATTTGTTCTATGACACGCTGTATATCAGTTATAAGCATTAGTTTTCTCCGTTATGATTAAACCGGAACCGGGCTGTTTTTTACCCAATCCGCACATATCCGTTGCCCATTTTAATAAGGTGTTCAATTTGGATTAAGTCTGGCCCTGGCTATTTCCTGAAAGGGGATTTGAACGGTTTTGTCATCGAGCTTGAGTTTAATAAACTCGGATGACGTTCCCATCAGGGTGCCATTGAAATTTTTTTGTCCATCAATTATGCTGCTTGTCTTAATTTTTACCCTGCTGTCTATGAAACGATCAAAATCAGCCGGCTTTACCAGGGGGCGGTCGGATCCCGGAGATGATACCTCAAGGCTGTACGCGCCGAGATTTTCCGGAAGATCAATGTCCAGTAAAGCACTCAATTCGCGGCTGAATATAGCACAGTCGTCCAGCGTAACGCCTCCGGGCTTGTCTACATACAGGCGTAATTTACGACCTCCAGGTTCCCGCACAAACTCAACATGTACCAGCTCAATGCCTTCGCCGTCACAAAGCGGCTCGGCAATATCCTGCACCCGTGCAATAATGTGCGCCCGGTTTTTCCGTGTAAAGGAATCCCCGGTATTACGGCTGCTTATTTTAGCCTTCTTTTTAATTTTTCTTTTTAATTTCAACTAATTCCAGCCTATTAATCTTCAAAAAACAAAAAACGGGCTTATCGCCCGTTTTCCAGTACTAAGGTAGTCTCTTTTTGGTAGAAGCTTAATTTATCGGTTCATAATTATAACCATAGACTAAGAGAATTAATCAAAACTGCATTTAACCAAAATTCTACCCTTTACTAACCCTTACCGTCGGAAAAGGCGCATCGTTATGGAGCGGGCAACGAGATTCGAACTCGCGACACCAAGCTTGGGAAGCTTGTACTCTACCAACTGAGCTATGCCCGCCTACCAAACAAAAATAGATAAATAAGATAAAAAATTATTCATGTCAATCAATTTAAGAAAATAATTTGCAAAATCTTGGGTTGATTTGGATAATTATATATTTCAAATCATAATATTTCAAATATCGGATCTGATTAAAAGGGAAGCTGGATTTCAGGTATTATTTACTCAGGATATCGCGGATACTGTGCAGTTCGGTTCGAATTTCATCGAGAGTCAGGGGATGAATCGGTTCTTTTTTTTTGCTTCCGGTTTTTAATTTTTGTCTGGCACCCTGAATCGTGAATTTTTTTTCATACAGCAATGTTTTGATTTTGAGAATCAGTTCAACATCGTTTCTGCGGTAGAGTCTCTGTCCGGAAGAGGTACGCTTGGGATTGATGCGCGGAAATTCGGTTTGCCAGAATCGCAGGACGGAAGTTGGAACCTTGGCTATTTCGCTGACTTCCCCAATTTTGAAATAGAGCTTGTCCGGAATTTTTGATTCTAAAGGCGTCATTGTTTTTACCAGTAGTATCTTGATTCTGAAATTTGTATTTTTTTTGTCAAAGCATATCAGGACGGCAGTGTTGCGTCAAATCGGGCTAAAAGCCTCTGGGTGATACTCCTGTGCAGTTGGTTTACCGTGTCGTCTTCCAGAGTCTCATCAGGTGAACGGTAGGTCAGCCTGAATGAAATGCTTTTTTTCCCCTTTGGAATCGGATCTCCTTCATACACATCAAATAAGCGTATATCTTCCAGCAGGGTTTCGTCAAGGCTTTTAACAGCAGCCAGTATCAACCCGGATTCAATATTTTTATCAAAGATCAATGTGATATCCCGGTCTGTTGACGGGAACCTGGGGATCGGCCCTGCCTGGATGTTATCACTTACAACAGTCAGAAGATCGTCCATGTTAACTTCAAAAACAAAAACCGTCTGTTTAAGGCCATAGGCGCTGAGCACATCAGGGTGGATTTCTCCAATGATACCCATTGGCTTTCCCTTGATGGAAATCAGGGCACTGTGACCGGGTTTCGTATAGCAGCAGGTATCATCGGGAAGACCGGTAAACATGACATCCCGGCAGTTCAACCCGCGAAACAGGGCTTCGGCAACGCCTTTTATATCAAAGAAATCACACGCCCGGGCCTTTGTATGCCAGGCTGCATCCATCAGATTCCCAGTCCAGAGGGCGGCTATAGTCTCGGTTTCCCGGGCCTGCTTGTCCCGGCCCCGGCTAATGAAGATCTTGCCGGATTCAAAGATTGTAAGGTTTTTTTCCTGATAGGTGTTATTCAGACGGACATTCTCCAGCAGACCCGGCACAAGCGAGGTTCTCAGCACAGCCTGATCTTCAGTCAGCGGATTTAATATTTTAACGTGCCGTCGGCGCGGGTCATCGGCCGCAAGCCTGAGCCGATCACGGGAAAGGCGGTTGATAAAACTGTAATTGATAACCTCCATGAAGCCAAACCCGGTCATCATCTGTCTGGTTCGCCGGCGAAGGGCAAGGTGTTTGTTATCCTGGCACCCGGCCTCGGAAGGAACAGGATGGTTGGTAGTAGGAATCCGGTCATATCCCCAGAGGCGGGCCACTTCTTCCATAAGATCCACGGGCTTGGTGACGTCCACCCTGAATGTCGGAACAGTGACTTCAAGTATATCCGGTGTATTGTTTGCAACTTTGAATTCAATGGAGGTAAGCAGGTCGGAAATTTTTTGGGTGGAAATATCCGTTCCCAGAAGGCGGTTTGTGTCTTTGATATTCAAGCTTATTGTTCCGGCATTTCGCAGGCCGGGGTGCTCATCGATAATTCCATTGACCAGGCGGCCGCCGCTTATTTCGGCCATCAACAGGGCTGCCCTGTTCAGGGCTGTGACTGTGCCGTCGGGATCCACGCCGCGTTCGAACCTGTGATCCGCCCATAACGCCACCCACTGCAACCGGTTTGTCGGCGTCGCAGATCATCAGCGTTGTGTCTGAAAGATTCCGTTGTTTGCCATCCAGAGTTTCAAAAGTTTCGCCTTTGCCGGCCCTGCGTACAACGATCCTGTTTTCGGCCAGGTGGTCAAGATCAAAGGCATGCAGGGGCTGCCCGGTTTCCATCATGACAAAGTTGGTTATATCCACGATGTTGTTAATGGGTCGCAGGCCTATGGATAGAAGCCGGTCCTGAAGCCAGAACGGCGAGGGACCTATGGTGATATCTTCCACGACCCGGGCCGCATATCTGGGGCAGTCGGCCGGGGCCTCGATGGTGACGCTGGTCAGTGCGGATATTTTGTCTTCGCTGTCGTTGATATCCGTGTCCGGATAGTTTACCTTCAGCCCGCTAAAGGCCGCGACTTCCCGTGCCGTTCCCAGAATGCTCAAGCAATCGGGGCGATTTGGCGTCAGGTCGATATCCAGAACCATATCGGAAATATGCAGTGCTTTTGCAAGGCTGTCTCCGACAGAGCAGTTTTCATCCAATACCATGATGCCGCTCTTATCGGTTCCCAGGGCCAGTTCGAATTCGCTGCAAAGCATTCCGTGTGATTTTTCACCACGGATCATGCCGGTACTGATGACGGTCCCGTCGGGCATGACGGAATCCGGCAGGGCCAGCGGTGCCAGCATGCCGGGTTTTACGTTGGGCGCGCCGCATACCACTGCAATATCGGTGTTGTTTCCGGTTTGTACCGCGCACAGTTTGAGCTTATCCGCATTGGGGTGGTTTGAAACGGTCAGAACCCGCCCTACAATGATTTTTTCCAGGTATGCATAACGGTCAAAGACCGCATCGACTTCAAGCCCTGCCATTGTCAGCGCATCGGCCAGCTCCTGTACGGGACCTGTAAAAGAGATATAATCTTTTAGCCAGCTTAGACTAACTTTCATATTAAAACTGCCTTAAGAATCTAAGATCGTTGTCAAAAAATTTACGAATATCATCGATGCCGTACTTGAGCATGGCGATGCGTTCTATGCCCATACCAAAGGCAAAGCCGGTATACCGGCTGGTGTCGTACCCCACGCTGCCAAAGACGTTGGGATGAACCATGCCGGCACCGAGGATTTCGAGCCATCCGCTGTGGGAGCAGACTCTGCATCCCTTTCCGCGGCACATAACGCACAGGATGTCCACCTCGGCGCTCGGTTCGGTGAAAGGAAAGAAACTGGGGCGAAACCGCAGGGAAATCTTATCGTCAAACATCTGGTGTACAAAGGCGGTCAGCGTTCCCTTAAGGTCTCCGAACGATACGTTTTGGTCCACCAGCAGTCCTTCGACCTGATGGAACATCGGGGTATGCGTCAGGTCGGAATCACAGCGGTAAACCTTGCCCGGAGCAATGATGGCAACCGGTGGGGGCTGTTTCTCCATGACCCTGATCTGCATGGGCGAGGTCTGGGTTCTCAGAACGATATTATCCGAGACATAAAAGGTATCCTGCATGTCCCGGGCCGGGTGGAATTTAGGTACATTCAGGGCTTCGAAATTATAGTAATCGGTTTCGGTTTCCGGACCTTCGGCGATGTCGAATCCCAGGTGTAAAAAGATGTCGCACACCCTTTGTGTGATACGGGTGATGGGATGCAGAGAGCCCCTGGGAGCAGTTCGGCCCGGCAGGGAAACATCAATCCGATTACCGGAATCGGCTGAACCGGCCTCGATTTTTTTTAATGCAGCCTTAAAAGCTTTGTCCAGGGCTTTTTTTGTTTGATTGGCTTTCTTGCCGGCCTGGGGCCGCTGGGCTTCGGGCAGGCTGGATATATTGCGAAGAAACTGAGTGATCAGTCCCTTGCGGCCCAGGAAACGAACATAAAGTTCCTTGATGCCTTCGGCGTCTGCAACGGTATCGAGTTCCTTTAAGGCGTTCTCGTGAATGAGTTCAATACTGAGATTCACTATGTTTACTTAGTCCGTAGTGTCAATGTTTTAAACGCAAAAAGACTGTGTTCAATAAAAGCGATTTAGATTTGCTACACCCTGAACCGCTTGGAAACACAGTCGTTTTGGAAAAAGACGGATATAATGTGCGGTTCCCATCGGCTTCGCCGGCACGTCGGATGCACGGGAACGTCGGATTATATCTGATTTATATCTCTTGAGCCGATATTTCAACCAGTCGGGAAAAACCGGCCGGATCCGATATGGCCAGTTCAGCCAACACTTTACGGTCAAGCTCGATGCCTGCTTTTTTTAAGCCAAACATGAATTTGCTGTAAGTCAGGTTGTTTATCCGGGCAGCAGCGTTGATTCTGGCGATCCAGAGTTTCCGGAAATCACGTTTGCGGACCTTTCTGTCCCGGTAGGCATACATGAGGGCCTTGTCCACTGCATCGGCGGCGGTACGAAACAGTTTGCTGCGCCCGGCCCTAAAGCCCTTGGCGAGTTTCAAAACCTTGTTACGGCGTTTTCTTGCCTTAAATCCTCTTTTAACACGCATTGTCGTTCTCCTTCTATCAAAATCTGCCGTTAGGCATTGCGTATCCTGCCCGGAAAGTTAAAGTTACCCGTTGGGCAGCAGCAGTTTGATCTCTTTTATGTTGGTTTTGTCGATAATCTGGCTTTGTCTTAAAGACCGTTTTCGTTTTCTGGATTTTTTAGTTAAAATATGGCTGGCGTGGGATTTGCCAAATACATATTTGCCGGTGCCCGTTTTTTTGAAACGTTTGGCCGCGGCCCGGTTGGTTTTAATTTTCGGCATTGGTGTTTCTCCTTACCTTTATAATAGGTATTCAGTAAAATTCAAATATAGCGGCAACAGCAACAGAAAACCTTTGATGAAAAAGATCTGATGTGCTGTGCTTTATAAAAAATAGATGGCGTGAGCAAAGGTAGAAAAGCAGCCCACGCCAACATAATTGACAAATTTAAAAACAATACTGCATTGCCCAAAATGATCTGTTGCGGTTTTTAACCGGAAGCTGCAACAGAAATTATTTGGGCGCCAGGATCATGATCATTGTGCGTCCCTCAAATTTAGGATACTGCTCGACAACAGCGATTTCCTGGACTTCTTCAGCCATTTTCTGCAATAAATCCCGTCCTAACTGGGAAAGCGTAATCTCCCGGCCCCTGAACACCACAGTAACTTTGACCTTATCTTTTTTTTCAATAAATTTTCGGATATGTCCCAGTTTGGTCTGCAGGTCATGTTCGCCGGTTTTGGGGCGAACCTTTATTTCCTTGAGCTGAAATGTCGTTTGTTTTTTTTTGGCCTCCTGCAGTTTTTTGGTCTGTTCGTATTTAAAACGCCCGTAATCCATAATTTTGCAAACCGGTGGATTCGCATTAGGCGAAATTTCTACAAGGTCAAGACCAAAATCGGCAGCAATAGCCAGAGCTTTATAGATTGGAATGACGCCAACCTGTTCTCCGTCAGGATCAATTACCCGGACTTCTTTTGCCCTGATATCTCTATTTTTTCTAGTTCTATCTTTGGTTGGTCGCGTTGATCTCCTCGGAATAGCTATGCTTGTCACCTCCTAAAGCAGCAACTGCGTTGCTGTTTTTTTATAAAATAAGTTAATACTAATATATTCATTAGCATATGAATGCGGAAAGATATATAACGCAATTAAGAAATGCAAGAAAAAAATTTAAAAATACAATAGAATTTTAAATAAAGCCCCGGTAGCCGCCGGTTCGGCATTAGCGGTTTTTAAATGCTGATTGTTGATTGCCGATCCTCAACTTGAATAAAATCATCTATCTTTCCTGCTGTTCCAGTGTATATGAGGCCAGAAAACTGCCCTGCCAGTATTTATTTGCCGGAGAGGTAAAGAAGGCCTTAAATAATGCCAGACTTTCGTGGCGCAATATATTTGGAACAATGGAAAGCCTGTTTTGCCGGTAAAGAGGGGGAAGGCTTTCCAGATCACATCCCGTGCCGCCGCCCATTGCATCTTCATAGGCATATACAATTTTACCTATGCCGCTGAGCAGGATTGCACCATAACACATCAGGCAGGGTTCCATGGTACAAAAAAGCGTTATTTCGTGTTTTTTAAGTGGTGTTTTGATTTTTGCCAGTTTTTTCAAGGCAACCATTTCGGCATGTTCTGTTTCGTTGGGGAAGGGCCCGCAGGTGCCGGACCTGGCTCCGGTTGTCAGAATGCCGCCCTCGTAAACCAGGATGCATCCCACGGGAAATTCGCCCTGTGCAAGGGCCTTTCGGGCCTGATCCAGAGCTTTATTCATAAAAAAGTTGTAATCCATAAGTTGATCTGCCGCATCCCATTCTTGAATATTTCTTTACAATTCTGTATTCTATGCATACAAATACTATTTGTATCTTTATATGTAAAGGGATTGTCATTGATTTTAGATAGAAAAATCATTTGTGAGCTATCCGCAGCCCCATTCACAACATAAAAGTTGAGGTATATATGTCGATACGCGAGGATTTTGAGAAACGTGAAAAAAAATTCATGTCTTCGTTTGGATGTCTCAGCGCCGAATGCTGCGGGCGGATGAGAACTGAAGAACCCAATCATATTCGAACCGTTTTTCAACGTGATCGTGACAGAATTCTGTACAGTAATGCCTTTAGGCGGTTGAAACATAAAACCCAGGTTTTTCTTTCGCCGCTGGGGGATCAGTATCGCACCCGGCTCACCCATACCCTGGAAGTCGCGCAGATTGCTCGTACAATAGCCAGGGCCATGCGGTTGAACGAAGATCTGGCCGAAGCCATTGCAATGGGGCATGATCTGGGCCATCCGCCCTTTGGTCATAGTGGTGAAAAAGCGCTGCAGGAAATATATTCCAGGGAATTTTCACATCAGCAGCAGAGCTTGCGGGTGGTGGACAAGCTTGAAAAAAATGGTCGGGGACTGAATCTGACCCTTGAAGTTCGGGACGGCATACTGAAACATTCTAAAGGATACGGTAAAATTATGCCCGATGATCCGGAACAACTGGCGTTTACCGTTGAGGGTCGAATTGTAAGGATTGCTGATATCATGGCTTATCTGAATCATGATTTTGATGACGCCATTCGCAGCCGGGTGATCCAAAAAGATCAGGTGCCCGAAGAGTGCACTGCAATTCTGGGCCATACCCATTCACAAAGGGCGACCTCCATGATCAGGGATTTGATTTTTCAAACAAAAGAGGTAAACGGCCAGTTGCAGTTGAATATGAGTGAGGCTGTTTTTTCCGCCATGACCAGGTTGCGTAAATTTCTTTATGAAAATGTCTACCGTTCCCATACGGTGCACCGGGAATTTATCAAGGCCAAAAAAATATTGATCGAACTGTATTCTTTTTTTTTGGATAATGGCGATATGCTGGACAGGGAACTTGGGGTTATGGAGATGGATCAGTGTCATGGCCCCGATGATTCACGCGAACGAATCGTCTGTGACTTTATTGCCAGCATGACCGATCAGTACGCACTGGAGTTATACTCTAAATTATTTTTTCCCTCCCCGGTGGTGTAGGGCAATACCTTGCTGCGTATCAATGACGATTGCACGGATGATCATGGAAAGGAGTTGTGCCGGATAATGAAATATGTTGACCCTCAAGATATCGATAACCTGCCCGGGCGCCGAATTGGTACTGACGATACGTTTAACTTCCGCTGCCACCCGGACATCGGCTGTTTTAACAGATGTTGCCGCAACCTGAATCTTTTTTTGTATCCCTATGATGTTATCCGCCTTAAAAACAGGCTTGAACTGACTTCGGAAGAATTTTTGGATCGGTATGTGGATATCGTTTTAAGGGATTCGGTTTTTTTCCCGGATGTACTGTTGAGTATGTCCGATAATGGGGAAAGGACATGTCCGTTTTTACGCGACTCGGGATGTTCAGTATACCGAGATCGCCCGGACGCCTGCCGTACCTTTCCGATGGAGCAGGGTACTTTTTACAATGCCCGGACTAAAAAAAATGAATCGGTTTATTTTTTCAGACCTCCTGAATTTTGCATGGGCCGGCATGAAGATACCCAATGGACTGCAAAAACCTGGACCCTGGACCAGGAAGCCGTGATATATAATAAGATGACCCTGCTGTGGTCGGATTTAAGACGGTTGTTTCAGAAAGACCCATGGCACGGGCAAGGCCCGAAGGGGACCCGGGGCAAGATGGCTTTTATGGCCATTTACAATATGGACGGATTCCGGAAGTTTATATTCGAAAGCACATTTTTAAGACGCTACAAGGTAAAATCAGCGCTACTTAAGAAATTGCGGACAGACGATGTCGCGCTGATGAAATTCGGTTTTGAATGGGTCGGATTTTATTTGTGGGGTCTCCGGGGGCGGAATATCCGTCCGCGGTGAATTATACAACACCGGCAGGCATGGGCGCAATTTTTTCACTGCCGAGGATATATCCGCCGTCGAGCCGCAACACGCTTCCGGTCATAAAGGGAGCATCCTTTATAATAAAGCATACGGTCCGGACTACATCGTCAATCGTGCCGGTTCGCTGCATCAAGGTGTGGTCGATGATCGACTGCTTCTGCTTTCCGTCGAGAAGATCCCATCCCCTGGTTCCGGCACCATGGCGGGTTTCCATGATACCGAGCATGATTTCATTGACCCGTACCCGGGGAGCTCCCAGGCGGGCCCAGGTTTCCGTAAGCAGGGAAATGCCCCTGCTGGCTGCGGCATAGCCGTCGTTGAAAATCCATGAGGCCGGCCCCGAACGTCCGACAATGGCGGCAATGGAAGAGAGATTGATCACCACGCCGTCGCCCGAGGCTTTCAGATGGGGCAGGGCCGAATCGAATATCCACTGCTTGGCCCGCAGGGTAGTGGCTATCTCAAGGTCCCACTGTTTTTGCACATAGGGTCCGTGAACAACAGGCCAACCGCCTCTTTCGATATTGTTGATCAGGATGTCCAGGCGTCCAAAGCGATCGATCACTTTTTGAATCAGTCCGGGAATGCCTTCGGTCTCAAGCAGGTTGATCCTGACGATCAGGTGATCGGCCCCGGTTGCGGCAAAATCCCGCTTCATATCATCCAGGCTTTCTTCCCAGTCATAATAAGTAAGCGCAAGCCCGGCGCCCCGGCGGGCCAGTTCAAGTCCGATGCCCTTGCCGATTCCCTTGATTGATCCTAAAACCAGTGCTACCTTGTTTTTGATTTCCATGAATCCCTGCCTCGTGTTTATCCATCTCTTTTTTGACTATTTATCCCCGAACAGAACTTTTTTTACCCATTTTATTCCCACCATTAAAAGGGCCGTGTCATCCTTTCGGGCCGAGGCTAACTCGCCGGAATCAAAGGGTTGGTCCTTCAGTAGATTGTTTTCAAAAACGGCGGTCCTGAACGAGTCCAGATCATACAGGGCCAGATAAAAGAGCCGGCCTGATTTCATATCCAGAGGGCCGGGTTTCTGCCGGTTTTTCAGGCTGATGATTTCCATGAGCAGATCATTATATCGGTTATACGGCTCAAGACCCTGGGTCGCCAGCCATTCGCGTACTGTCCGGGTTTTATTCTGATCGAACCCGAGGCAATGAGGCTCTTTTATAAGAGCGTAATGTTCCGTACTTCGGCCTGTTTCACGGGAGTGTGTCAGGGCGCGGGCAATGGGGTACATGCGGCAGGATGACGGCCGGTCCGTATATACCCGGCATCCGTCGGGAGTGACAAACGGGCATTGCAGCCGGGGCGAATTTCCGGACACCAGACTTATTACCGGCAACCCTGTTTCCGGGCCGTTATGAAGTGTTGTATATTTTTCCAGAAAATCGCCGGAGGTCATGTTCAGGAAATTTTTCAGGCGCAGGATATCATAAGGGGTTAAGAATTGGTTGAGATCGCGGCAGCATTCGTTAAAACACGGTACCTTCCGGGAACATGAAAATGTAAAAGATTCGTCTATGTCCAGTGGTACAATATTATTTTCCATGAGCTGGATTTCCTGATTTTTCGAAAATGAAGATTAATGTTTACCTGCTGTTCCCGGTTGTTTTAAAGATGGGTTTCGTGAATCACAATCCGTATTATATCTGGTAGCATTTTGACGGGACTTGTCAACTTAAATTATTTAGCCTGCTGTGTAAGAATGGACTCTGATATGGTTTTTGTCCGTCTGAAGTTGATCTGAAAACATCTATTTTTTTAACAAATTGTTTGCTCAAAAGTTCTTGACAAGCTAAAAAACGGATGATAGTTCTGGCGCTTGTATGAAAGTATATGATGGTGAATTTAATGAGTATAATCTTTTTATTGAGATCGGAATAATATGCAAGTGATGTGTTTACAGGTCCTGATCCGCTGAACAATATGAATGCAAGATGCTTTTTAAAAGCCGGTCAGACTAAAACGGTTGAATGGTATTTTAAAAAATACAGTCATGAAGGGAGGTGTAAAAAAGTTTATTAATTTTTTTCATTTGCTAAAATTTGAGGAAGTTGAAGCAACGAAACTCTTTACAATCTAAATTAGGAGGTATGCTAAATGCCAAGTTATGTAATTGATGAAAAATGTGATGGCTGCAAGGGCGGCGACAAGACTGCCTGTATGTACATCTGCCCCAACGACCTGATGGTTCTGGATCCCAATGCGATGAAGGCTTACAATCAGGAGCCGGATCAGTGCTGGGAATGTTTTTCTTGTGTAAAGATCTGCCCTACCCAGGCCATTGAAGTCAGAGGATATTCCGACTTTGTACCCCTGGGAAGCTCTATTATGCCGATGATGGGTACCGAGGATGTCATGTGGACCTGTAAATTCAGAAATGGCCTCATCAAGCGCTTTAAGTTCCCTATCCGAACCACCCCGGAAGGCGGTGCCAATGCGTATCCGGATCTGAAAGGCAAAGATATCGAAAGCGGACTGCTGTCAACCGAAGAGGCTGACGGTTATGTTATTCCGACACCGAAGGAACTTGTCTAAGCAGATTCGATTTTTTACACATTTCGCATAACAATACGAATTTAATATCTGATAGGAGGATATGATATGGCTATACCGAATAAACCTTTAGGCGAACTTAAAGCCGTTAGAGACCCGGAAGTTGAGGAGCGCGAAGTTGATATCTTGATCGTCGGCGGCGGAATGGCTGCTTGCGGCGCTGCTTTTGAAGCTAAAAAATGGATGGATGAGGGGCAGAGTGTCCTGCTGTGCGACAAGGCTGCCATGGAAAGATCCGGCGCGGTTGCCCAGGGCCTTTCCGCCATTAATACCTATGTCGGCGACAACACCCCTGAAGACTATGTCCGCATGGTCCGCAACGACCTCATGGGGCTGGTTCGTGAAGATTTGATTTACGATCTTGGCTGTCACGTTGATGATTCGGTTCATCTGTTTGAAGAGTGGGGACTGCCGATTTGGAAAAAAACTGAAGACGGCAAAAACCTGGATGGCAAAAAGGGTATGAAGGCAGGCACGTTGAAAGATGGTGCCGCACCGGTCCGTACAGGTAAATGGCAGATCATGATCAACGGCGAATCCTACAAACGGATCGTTGCAGAAGCCGCCAAACTGGCTATAGGCGAAGACAATATCCTGGAACGCTGCTTCATCGTCGAGCTTCTGCTGGACGCCAATAATGAAAACACCATTGCCGGCGCAGTGGGTTTTTCCGTCCGTGAGAATAAAATCTATATCATCAAATGCAAGAGCATGATGGTTGCCTGCGGTGGTGCCGTAAATATCTATCAGCCCCGCAGTGTCGGTGAGGGCAAGGGCCGCGCCTGGTACCCGGTATGGAATGCCGGTTCCACCTACACCATGTGTATGAAAGTTGGTGCGGAACTTACCATGATGGAGAATCGTTTCACCCCGGCCCGTTT
The DNA here is from genome assembly GCA_002084545.1 of Desulfobacteraceae bacterium 4572_123. GTDB lineage: Bacteria > Desulfobacterota > Desulfobacteria > Desulfobacterales > 4572-123 > 4572-123. The sequence goes on from NBLJ01000067.1 coordinate 25,094, forward strand.
TAAAGACGGATACGGTCCGGTCGGCGCATGGTTCCTCCTGTTCAAGGCTAAAACTCTCAACGGTCTGGGCGAAGCGTTTGCCGGCAGTGATGCGGCCAAGATCGAGCTGGAAAAATATGCTCCCTATGGCACCGCCGCCATCACCCCGACCTGTCTGCGTAACCACCTGATGCTGTTTGAGATGAAAGAGGGCCGTGGCCCGATCATGATGGATACGGTCACTGCTTTGGCAACCCTCGGCGAGACCATGAGCAAGAAAGAGCTCAAGCATCTTGAATCGGAAGCCTGGGAAGATTTCCTCGATATGACCTGTGGCCAGGCCAACCTGTGGTGTGCCCAGGACTGCGAGCCGGAAAAGAAAAATTCCGAGGTCATGCCCACCGAGCCTTACCTGCTGGGTTCCCACTCCGGCTGCTGCGGTCTGTGGACATCGGGTCCGGATTATGACTGGATACCTGATGCCTACAAGATCAAAGCTGCCAACGGCAAGGTATACAATCGTATGACGACGGTCAACGGTCTGTTTACAGCCGGTGACGGTGTCGGCGGCTCCGGTCATAAGTTCTCCTCGGGCTCCCATGCCGAAGGACGTATGGTAGCCAAGGAGATGGTGAAATATGCCAAGGACAATGCCGATTTTACGCCGGTCCTGAAGCAGTCCAATGAAGAACTTGTGGATCTGGTTTACAAACCGGTCCGGACTTTCCTTGACAATTGTGCCTACACCACCGCCATCGACATCAACCCCAGTTACATCAAACCCAATGGAATGATGTACCGTCTGATGAAAGCTACTCATGAGTATGGCGCGGGGACAGCGACCTTTTATATGACATCCAGCAAAAGTCTGGAGATCGTAATGAATCTTCTGTCCACCATGCGCGAAGATTGCGCTAAAATGGCTGCCGGGGATGTGCATGAATTGATGCGTGCCTGGGAAATCGAGCATCGGATCTGGACCGTGGAAGCGCATCTGCGTCACATCCAGTATCGTAAGGAAACCCGCTATCCCGGTTTCTATTATCAGTCCGATTATCCGGGCCAGGATGACGAAAACTGGTTCTGCTTCGTCAATTCCAAGTATGATCCGGCCAAGGCTGAATGGGATATATTCAAGAAAGACTATATCAAGATCATCGCGGACTAAGTAAGGTGCGGCTGTAGTTGCGGTCGAACCTGAGAAGGGCCTCCAGGTGTCGTGCGGCACCTGGAGGTTTTTATTAATATCCAGCCATGTTGTCATTTCCAATTCGGACGATATTCCAAAAGTTTGCAAATTGTCCGTATGCCTATCTGCTTGACGCCTTCATATTCCGATGATCATTTCAGATGAGTTCGGGTTTACTCAAGTTGCGTGAAGTATTCAGGTATCCGGACAATTTACGGGATATCGTCTGATGAGAAAATGATTTTTTTAAATATTCATTAACCATGTACAATGCACGGAGGGATAGCATGACAGAAGATAAATCAGCCCCAGCTAACGGAAGTATCCTTGTTGTTGGAGGGGGGATAAGCGGGTTGACTACCGCTCTCGAAGCTGCCGAAGTAGGGTACGAGGTGTTTCTGATCGAAAAGAACCCTTACCTCGGTGGGAGAGTCGCCCAGTTAAACCAGTATTTCCCTAAACTGTGCCCCCCTACCTGCGGCCTTGAGATTAATTTCAGAAGGATCAAGGAGAATCCCCTGATCAAGGTACTCACAATGGCCGAGGTCGAAAAGGTCAAGGGTGGACCAGGGAGTTATGATGTGACCATCAGGATCAGCCCAAGGTATGTAAATGAGAACTGTACCTGCTGCGGGGAATGTGCCGAAGCTTGTAAGACGGAGGTCTCCAATGAATTAAATTTTGGAATGGACAAGATCAAGGGCGCTTATCTGCCCCATGAGATGGCTTTTCCGGCACGCTATGTGATTTCACCCCGGATCATAGGCACCGAAGCCGCCGAAAAGTGCAAGGAAGCATGTAAATACGATGCAATAGACCTTGACATGAAAACGAAAACAATAGACCTCAAAATAGGGGCAATTGTCTGGGCCACCGGCTGGGAGCCCTATGATGCGGCCGGCAATCAGATCAGCGTGACTGATGCCCGGGGACGTACCACAAGTTTTGAATACGATGTCCTGAACCGGCGCACAAAGACGGTTTATCCGGATTTTTGTGAAGGGCAAGGTTGCCGAAGTCAGTGAAGATCCGAACTCCGGGAATATCACACTGGTAGCCGAAAATGCCGTAACCGGTGAAAAGATCAGGCAGACCGTGGACCTGGCCGTGCTGGCCACCGGCATGCAGCCCACTGCAGTTAATGCCAAGCTGCCCGCTGACCTGAACTATAATGCCGACGGATTTATTATAAATGATTTTGAAAAGGGCGGTATGTTTGCCACCGGATGTGCCAATAAACCGGTTGACGTGGTCTCGTCCAATCAAAATGCAACCGGTATGGCCCTCAAGGCGATTCAAACCCTGGTGAGGAGGTAATCCATGGATAAAAAATATGGCGTATATATCTGCACAGGCTGCGGAATCGGAGATGCCCTTGACATCAAAGAGCTGTGTGGCATACCCGAGGAAGAGGGATTGCCTGTTGCAACCCATCCCTGTTTGTGCGGCAAGGAAGGTCTGGCACTGTTAAAAAAGGATATTGCTGAAAAAGGGACCAACACCCTTGTTATCGGTGCATGTTCACGGCGGGTCAATTTCGATGTTTTTAAATTTGACGGCTGCATTGTCGATCGTGTGAACCTGAGAGAACAGGTGGTCTGGTCTCATCCGCGCTCCGAATTTCCGGCGCTTACCGAAGAGCAGAAAGATGATGAGGAACATTTCGACCGGCTTCAGATGCTGGCCGAGGACTATGTCAAAATGGGCATGGCACGGGTTGAAAAAGTCGATCTTCCCGAACCATCCAAATTAGATACCTTCAGCCGCGGGATACTTGTGATCGGCGGCGGGATGACCGGTATGGCAGCGGCTCTGGATGCTGCTAAAGCCGGTTATGAGGTAACTATTGTCGAGAAGGAACCCGCACTGGGGGGGAACGCAAACAACTGGCGTCGACAGTTGCCTGTACAGGATCCCTATGAAGAGCTGATTGACCCGATAGTAGCTGATACGATCAAGGCGGTTGAGTCCGCCAAGAATATTACGATCAAAACCGAAACCGTAGTGGCCCGGATTGCCGGCCAGCCGGGCGAGTTCACCGTGACGTTGAAAAAACCGGGTGAAAAAATTGAGTTTGATGTGCCCTACCCCCTGCCCGATGAGATGAAGGTGGATGAAAACGGCAAGGAACTGGATGTGGATCAGCAGGTCGAGCGTTACAAGGAATACAACGAGGGGCGGGTCGATATTCTGGCCCTGGATCCTGACGGTGAGCTTTTCGGAGCCGTGATCCTGGCAGCCGGATGGCGGCCGTATGAGCCAAAAGGCGATGAGTTTGCCCATCTTGGATTCGGCATTTCTCCCGATGTGGTTACCAATGCCCAGTTCGAAAAACTGGCTGCCGCAGGCAAGATTGTAAGACCCTCCGACGGGAGGCAGGCCAAATCGGTGGTGTTTATTCAGAGTCCTGATAAAAATGACGACGATAATGATTTTTCCTATACCGGCAGTGTAACCAGCCTGGTGGCCCTCAAGCAGGCTAAATATGTGCGCGAGGATTATGAAGACGGCAAGGCCTATGTTTTTTACCAGCATATGCGCACTCCGGGGCTGCAGGAAAATTTTTATAAAAGCCTTCAGCAGGACAGGGGAATTTTTCTCAGTAAGGGCGAAGTGATGAACGTGTCGGCAAATGGTGACTCCCTGATAGTGGAGGCGGACCACACCCTTTTGGGTGAAAAGGTCAAGGTCAAGGCCGACATGGTTGTCCTGGCCACCGGTATGGTGCCGGCCACGGCCGATGATCCGGTCATCAACCTGGCTTACCGACAGGGACCGGCTTTTCGGGATATCGATCTTTTTGACGGGTATTCGGATTCCAATTTTATCTGTTTCCCATATGAAACCCAGCGAACCGGAATCTATGCCGCAGGTTGCGTACGACGTTCCATGACCCTGGAGGAATCCATGGAAGATGCCGCCGGAGCGGCCCTCAAGGCGATTCAGTGCATCGAATCATCCAACCGTGGCGTGTCTGTACATCCGAGGTCGGGAGACATGACATTCCCCGATTTCTTTTTCCAGAGATGTACTCAGTGCAAACGCTGCACCGAAGAATGTCCTTTCGGGGCACTGGATGACGATGAAAAGGGCACTCCCAAGCCCAACCCCACCCGGTGTCGTCGCTGTGGTACCTGCATGGGGGCCTGTCCGGAACGGATTATCGGGTTTGCCGACTATAATATCGACAGCATCGGCTCCATGGTAAAATCCATCGGGGTACCGTCAGAGGACGATTATGACGAGCCGCCTATGCGCATCCTGGGACTGGTGTGTGAAAATGATGCCTATCCGGCCCTTGATATGGCCGGGCTGCACCGGCTTTCCTTTTCGGCGGATGTCCGCTTTATACCGGTGCGTTGCCTGGGCTCGGTCAATGTGATCTGGATCAAGGATGCCCTGGCTCAGGGCATGGACGGCGTGTTCCTGCTGGGCTGCAAGCACGGCGATGATTATCAGTGCCATTTTGTAAAGGGCAGTGAACTGGCCGAAATCCGCATGCAGAAAATCGGGGATGCACTGTCGAGCCTGGCCCTGGAAGAGGAACGGGTCGCTCAGTTTGATATCGCCATTGACGATTATGACAAGCTTCCCAAGATCATCAATGATTTTGCGGAATTAATAGAAGACCTTGGCCCGAACCCGTTCAAGGGTTTCTAATGATTGAAGCTATCTGGCTGGATTCGGACGGCCGGGAACGGCTGTCGGATTCAGCTCCCAAGATTAAGGAGATATGAATATGGCTGATAGATATTTGATTGAGCCGGATGTTAATTTTATAAACGAAATAGCCGGGCTGGGCGGTGAAGATTTGAAAAAATGCTTTCAATGCGCCACCTGTTCGGTGGCTTGTCCTATTTCCCCGGATAACAAACCGTTTCCACGTAAAGAGATGATCGCGGCATCCTGGGGGCTCAAGGATAAACTGGTGGGCAATGGTGATATATGGTTGTGTCACAACTGCGGCGACTGCTCCACACTGTGTCCCCGTGGCGCCAAACCCGGTGACGTGCTTGCCGCAATTCGCCAGTATGCAATCACCGATTATGCAGCTCCCAAAGCTCTCGGCAAGATGGTCAATGATCCCAAAAAATTGCCGGTACTGCTGGCAATTCCCACGGTTTTATTCATAGTGGTGGGCCTGCTCCTGAAGCTGCTTGGTGTCAACTGGCTGAATTTTGCACCCGGTGGTGATGAAATCGTTCATTCCCACTTTTTTTCAAGCTGGCTGGTTGATCTGATGATGATTCCGGCTTCATTCTGGGCGGTTGCGGTTTTCGGGCTGGGATTGAAGCGGTTTCTGGCCGACATCCATGCCAACGCCCTGGCCGAGGGTAAGACGGACAAGGAGTCCATCGAACCGGTGGGATTTGTCCAGGCCCTGATCAGGATCATCCCAACCATCCTGAAGCATGATAAATTCAACGAATGCAGCGAAAACAAGGACCGGTCCACGGCCCATATGATGGTTTTTTTCGGTTTTATCGGTCTGTTTATCGTTACCTCTATTTTCTTTATCGTACTGTACGTGTTCCAGATTCACGGGCCCTATTCACAGATGAACCCGGTAAAATGGCTTGCCAATATTGCAGGCGTGTCCCTGGTTATCGGCAGCAGCCTGATGATTAAAAACCGCCTGGCCAAAAAAGATGATCAGGTATCAACCTATCAGGACTGGTTTCTCATCGGACTTGCCCTGGCTCTCGGGCTTAGCGGTATGCTGGCGGAAATGACTCGACTGGGCGGTTTGGCCGGTATCTCCTATTTCCTCTATTTCGTCCATCTGGTTTTTGTATGGTCCCTGTTTATCTATGTGCCGTTTACAAAGCTGGCGCATATCGTATATCGTACCACTGCCATGGCCTATTCGGAATATGGAAATAGAAAATAGATAAAAAAACAAGTCGTAAAAAAGGGGAAGCTTCTAAAAAGGGGCTTCCCCTTTTTCTATTTCCAAAATCCACACTGACTGCGATATCAAGTTTCTGCCGGTCATGCATATGAGCGGTACTCTTACAAAAAGTGCCCTGATTGGTTTTTTCACGGATTGGGCCATGGCTTTTTAAGTATAAATTTTTTTAACTCTGCCAACCTGTCCATCCTCCAGCCGGACCTTTATACCGTGGGGATGACTGCTCGATCTGGTGAGTATATTGCTGACAATGCCCCGGGTCGGTATTCCGGTGCGCTGGTCTTTTTTCAGTACGATGTCCACTTTGATTCCGGGTTTAATATCTCTGCGAATGCTTCCTTCCATCAGTTGCTTCCTTTTTTAAATTTCTCTATTCTGATTCCCGCTTTTCGGTTTCTGATCTCCGGCCTGTGATCTCAGACTTCAGATCCCCGGCTTCCGATCTCGAATATTCGATTTCCAATCTCCGCCCTCGGTTCGGCTCCAGCAGTGCCTTGATATCCTCCATCTGCTGCTTAACGCCTGAATATCCCTCTTCAATGGCATGTTCGACATTATCAAAATCCATCATTTTCAGTTCTCCCAGGCGCGGTTGTATTAATATGTCCGGCGGCTCCACCGCAAGGTTGATGCGGGTGATCCGTTCCTGCATGATGCCGATGGATGTGGTTACAGTCTCCATGATATCGGGTACGGATGACTCTTGTCGGAGCAGTTCATTGATTTTCTTTTTAAGGCTTGCGCCTGCGTTTTCATAATAATCAGTCAGTTTCTGTACCAGTTCATTTTTATATTCATGACGGTTGCCTGCCTTTTTGTCGGTGCCGGGTATTTTTTTTTGAATTTTTTTTCTGTCCTTGCGCGAGATAAGGCCGCTGTTAAGGTCCACAGCTATAACCACATCTGCCCCCATTGCCCTGGCAATACCTACCGGCACCGGATCTACCAGACCGCCGTCTACAAGCCATCGGCCCTTGACGTTCGTCGGTGCAAAGAGGCCCGGCATGGACATGGTTGCCCGGAGGGCATGCAATAGATTTCCGGATCTTAACACGACTTTGTCACCGCTCTCCAGATCCGTGGCAACCATTAACAAAGGGATGTTCAGTTGGGAAAAATCATTGACATCGGTATGCATGGAAAAGAGTTCTTTTACTTTTTTGGTCGCGTTTAAGAAACCGGATCGAGGGAAGACCACATCAAAATAGGAAAAGACTTTTTTGCCATCCATCCGAAGAACAAAATTCTTTAAACTTTTGAGACTTCCGCTGGCATAGATAGCGCCGATATAGGAGCCCACGCTGCATCCTGCAATGTAATTGATGGGGATATTTTCTTCTTCCAGGGCTTCAATGGCCCCGATATGAGCCCAGCCGCGTGATGATCCGCTGCCCAGGGCAAGGCCGACACTTTTTACGGGAGACATGGCTTCCTCCTGCGGTATTGTAAGGCCCAGAGGTGGATACCGTATTACATAATTTCAATCCGGATAAACCGATTAAAATTGAATGTTGAAAAGTGAGAATTGAAAACTTGTGGTATCGCTCCGCTCTGTCTTTTTATTTTATAGCATTGATAGAAAACGTTGTACTTACACTTTTTCTTTTTATACCTGTCCGGAGGTCGATTGTCAAAACATGGATTTTTAATCGGGAATATAACACAAGTTTCTTCCACTTGACAAATTGACTCTGTTGGATTAGCTCTGCAAAAGCTTTTGGAAATAATTTTGCAAATTGAATATATTACAGAGATTTTAGGTGAAAAATGATTGCACTGTTCAAGGCAGGGCCGGGTCGTCGCGGCAAAGTGCTTGCCTGCGGGTGCGCATTTCATTTTTTTTGTGATGGAATCGCCGATGGGTTGTTTGTTTTTTTACCCCTGTGGCAAATTGCCTTTGGCCTCAGCCTGACCCAGGTCGGACTTTTTATCACATGCTTTGAGGGGGCCATGGCTTTTTTCCAGGTCCCGGCCGGGTTTCTGTCCGAACGCCTTGGAGAACGATTTCTCCTGATCACAGGAACGATTGTAACAGCAGTCAGTTTTATGGCCATTGGTCTGGCTGCCGGATTTTACTCTTTGCTGGCTCTCCTTTTAATCAGCGGATTCGCCGCGGGCGTACATCATCCCCTCTCTTCTTCAATTGTTTCCCAGGCATATCAAAAAGGCGGGCGGCGGGCGGCTTTAGGTACATTTAACTTTTCAGGAGATGTGGGAAAATTTACGTTTCCTGCGCTGGCGGCCCTGGCGTTGACCGTGATGGACTGGCGCATGGTTGGAGTAATTTTCGGCCTTATCGGTATGCTGGTGATATTTATTGCCGGATCCGCCCTGCGGAAATTACATAGCGGAGATCCGCCGGATAAAATCAAGGCCCGTAAAGAAAATGCCTCGGTAAAAGGCTGGGGTATCGAAGATAGAATAGGATTTTCCCTGCTTTCGGCCATGGGCTTACTGGATACGGCCGTTCGGACCGGTCTGTTTACGCTGCTGCCGTTTTTTCTGATTTCAAAGGGAATGCCGGTGGAATCGACCGGTTTTGCACTCTCCCTTGCCTTTATCGGCGGAGCCACCGGAAAATTTGGCTGCGGGCTTATTGCCGAACGGCTGGGAATCATTCCCACGGTCCTTATTACCGAAGGGATTACGGCCGGGGGTGTTTTTTTACTGCTGTGCCTGCCGCTGCAAGGGATTTTTATCTTTCTGCCGATTCTGGGCGCGGCCCTTAACGGCACATCTTCCGTATTTTATGGAACGGTGGCTGATTTTGTCGCCCCCCAGCGGCTGGGGCGTGTATTTGGCCTTTTTTATACGTTCGTGATTGCCGGCGGCGCCATGGCGCCGATGATTTTCGGCAATATCAGCGACCGGTTTGACATCCGGTTTACGATTATGGTCATTGGCGCCACGGCCCTGCTTACCCTGCCGCTGGCGGTCTCTCTCCGTAAATCCGTGAAGCGCTCGGTCGGCAGTCCAAAATAATTGTAACAGTTTGGTTTTACTACCCCATTGTCCGAAACAGATAAGCGCAAAATACGCCCAGGTAGTTGCCTACGGCATAACCGATGATACCGGTTGTCAGACCTGATACTACAATTTCCCTGTTTTTCAAGGCTCCCGCGACAATAGGTACAAAGGGCGGAGAACAGATGGCTGCCACCGAGGTGATCAGAACCGTGTCGGCGTCCACTTTGAACACAATGGAAAGCAGAAGATGAAGGGTCATGGTGCCGAACACCATGAAGACCACCCAGAGCAGCAGAACCGGTGCGGTGTCGAGCAGCAGGCTCAGTTCCGCCATGGAGGCTACGGCCAGACAGAAAATCAGTATGAAATACTGGCCGAGCTGAAATGTCATGGGGATTTTCCGGATACGCTCGATCGTGGAGGCGGCGATGCCAAGGGTAGTGATTGTCAGGATGGCAGCGGCCATGGACAGGTTTTTTGGCAGCACAAGGGTGAGCCCGCCGCCGATGGCCAGTGTGCACTGCCAGGTAAGTGTTCGGGCTAACCGAGAGGGCGGTTTTTATGGCGGCCAGGTTTGGCGTGCCGCCGGTGTAGACGCCGATCATCAGCCCGGAGACCTTCCATGCATCGTCAATTTTGTCGCTGAACATCATGTTTCCCGCCCAGGCCATAAAAATAACGGCCACTATGATAAGACCCAGCGAGATAACGGTCTTGCCGGCAAGACGCAGCCATTGCCTGATATGCAGCGAAAAGAGGAGCAGCGGCAGCGCAATGGGGATGGTCACGGTTGTCATGGTATCCAGGACTTTGAAGCTGTCTTCCGGCAGAATGTTGATATTGCCGATAAGGATGCCTCCGATGTAGCAGATAATCACGGCACCGATTTTGTCCACAGCCGGGTAGCGCTGACAAAGATATATGACCAGCACCGGAAACAGGACGTAAAATGCAACCATCAAAAATATCATAAGGGCTCCTTATTTGTTTTCCTGACCTGCTAAAGCAAGAATTAAACTGAATAGTGAGAAGTGAAAACTTGTGGTATCGCTCCTGCCCGCCATCGCTCTCGCTCTGGCCATTCTATTTTAATAAGCAGGCTTTATTGTAATCTGCGTCACCTGCCTGTTTTGTGAAATTGTTAATTCTGTTTATGCGCAACAGATTAACTCGGTGGTGAATCGTAGGGTGGGCTGTGCCCACCAACAGGCAGAATTCCTTCAATTCTCACTTTTCAATTTTCATTTATACCGATCATCTCATGATCTATTTTTTCCTGACATAAAAAACAAGAATTTCAGAATTTAGATACAAATTCCTCTATCCTTCCACTCTTACACTTTTCGCCTTTGCCTTCCGATCTTTGAGTTACTTTCCAAATTTTTGTTTCAACTTCACAAATGCCATGGCTGCTTTTGCGGCCCAGTCGGTCTTTTGCTCTCTGGTATCTTCAGTGTCTTCGGGAAGTTCACCGCCTGCCAGATCCGGCATTTTTCCGCCGGGGCCGTACATATCCGCCATCATGTTCAGTACCTCTTTGCGGATCATACCCCGCAAAGGCACATTGGCTATCATACCGTACATGGCGGCCGCGCCCTGTGTTGCAAGTTCCGGATGGTTCCGTACATATTCGACAGCCTCGGCCAGGTCGGTCAGATAGCGAGAGGATGCATCCGAATGCAGAGGTGTGACCATGGCGTGCAGGCATTCGGGCCTTTGCTGGCGGTCGATATGCCAGCCCTTTTTCTCCATGCAGTCGCCCACGGCATAGATGTTCACATTTTTGTCTATGGAATGAAAGGCAAAAAGGCTCATGGGCGGATCTCCCAGCACTTCCAGACCTTTGATACTGTTGACCCCGTCCATCAGGCACCGGGTGGTTTTCATGATGACCCGGGCATTTTCAAGATAGCCTTCCTGTCCCATGGCCTGCATGGCGGCCCAGGCCGCTGCAATGCTTCCGCCGGGCCGGGTGCCGAGGATCGCCGGTGATGCAAAAATACCGCCGGGCCAGTTTTCATAAACAAATATCTGGTGTTTCAGATAATCGATATTGCGATATAAAATGGTTGATGCGCCTTTGGCCGCATAACCGTATTTGTGGGTATCGGCGGATATGGACGTAACGCCCGGTATCCGGAAATCAAACAAAGGGACCTCGTATCCGAGCTGTTCGACAAAGGGCAGGAGATAACCCCCCACGCAGGCGTCCACGTGGAGGGGGATATTTTTTTCCCGGGCAAGCTGTCCAAGATCTTCGATGGGGTCGATCATGCCGTGGGGGTACTGTGGTGCGGAGCCGAGGATCATGATGGTGCGGCGGTTGATCTTTTTTCTGACGGCATTCACATTGACGCGGAAATTTTTGTCCAACGGCGCATGGACCGCCTTGACGCCAAAGTATTTTGCGCCTTTTTCCCATGCCACATGGGCTGATTCAGGGAGGATCATTTCCGGCTTTCCGACAGACAGCCGTTTGTTTTTTGCAATGTCACGGTAGGTTTTGACCGCAAGAAGACAGCTTTCCGTGCCTCCGGCCGTCATGGTGCCGCAGACGTTTTCATCACCGTGGAGCAGCGTGGCGGTCATGCGGATGACCTCGGACTCAAAGCGCTTCAGGCTTTTAAAAGCCATGGGGTTTAAGCCGTTAGCAGAAAAAAACATGCCGTGAGCATCTTTTAGAAACTGTGTATATTCCTCTCCCAGGTAGTAAACAAGACTCCAGGTCCTGCCGTTTTTATAATCAGGGTCAGCCTGGCCGAAAGAGCGCATGGCATCAAGGACTTCTTCACGGGGCCGGCTTTTTTCCGGAATGCTCATCGGGCTTGAATCCATCTTGGCTTGCACCTCCGGTCATTTTTTTTCGGGTTGCAGGATTAGAAAGTCCCTTGGATCTGAAGGGCAAGGGGCTTTGGCTGCCGGTTTGAGAATATTGTATCAATATTTAATTCTAAATCAGACGAGATCATAAGTTGATGATTTACTAACATAAATACTTCCTGGAAGCAATAGCGGAGCCGGCATGAAGTTTTATTAAATCTGCTGCCGTTTTTCCATTTCTCTCTTCCATTCATTATTAGCTCTTGTCCTGTCTGATTCTATTATATACCATTGTGCATTATTTTTCTCAAAAGGAGTTTTATCGTGTCTTTTGAATATGAATTAATACTTGCGATTTTATTATCATCTCTGGCAGGTGCAGCTATCCTCTGGCTGATCAAGTGTTGCCGCCGGCTGGAAAAAGATTTGGCCGTGGAGCAGCAGAAAAACAGTTCGATGGGTGAACTCAAGGATAATCTATTAAAATCCGGGAGAAGATATCAGGAACTTCAAAGTGAGGTAAGAGAGATTTCCGCCGACCTTGCCCGGGAAAAGGAACGAACTGCCAGCCTGGTGGAGGTCAATAAAAAACTTGATCTGCGTGAGAAGACCATTGACGACCTTAAAGAGCAGCTTTCAAACTGGAAATCAACAGAGAGCCGGCTCCGGACACGGATGGAACAGGAGAGAAAGCAGGCCGAAGAAAAGCTGGTGCTGCTTGATGAAGCAAAAAGCGAGCTGACCAACCAGTTCAGGGTACTTGCCCAGGAGATCCTGGAGGAGAAGGGGAAAACATTCAGTGAGCAGAGCAGGGCAGGGCTCAAGGGACTTTTAGATCCTTTTCGCGATCAGCTCAGCGAATTCAGACAGAAGGTGGACAGCGTCTATGTGCACGAGGCCGGGCAGCGGACCTCGCTTAGAAAGGAGATCGAAACCCTGCGGGACCTGAACCGGCAGATCAACCAGGAAGCCATTAATCTCACCCGGGCCCTCAAAGGCGACCGGAAAGCCCAGGGAACCTGGGGGGAGCTGATTTTAGAACGGGTACTGGAACAGTCCGGCCTTCGAAAAGGTGTCGAATACGAGACCCAGGGCGGTTTCAGAGACACAGGCGG
>NBLJ01000068.1 GCA_002084545.1 Desulfobacteraceae bacterium 4572_123
ATCCATGTTTATTTAATACAATTTCCTGTTAAGACAAAATATTATTCTTCAATCACTTCTATTACTGTATCCCCGTTGTCAAATATGGTCTTCACCATTTCCTGAAATCGTTTTGGGAATAATTTTTTATCTTCCGGTGTGGCATCCGGATTAATAGCACTCATCAATATTTGCATGGGATTTACCACTTTACCCGGGCAATAATTTATGCCGATCTGTTTTTGGGTATCCAGTCGCGTAAAGCAGACATCCGTATCAATTGGAGCATTGTAAAACAGGAGGTTCCTTCTATTAAATTTGCCACCCTGGATTCCCCCAAATCCATAATCGGTTGTTGCCCCTGTAATATTGGAAAGGACACATCCTACAACGCCTGAATTATCTTCGGTGGACGCTTTTTTTATTTCGATCTTTATTTCTCCCCTTTTGGGTATTTCACCCGGGTACAATGCTTTAAGACCTTTTAATGCTGTTAAATAACCCCCGGCTACTGTTGCGCAACTGTGGCCTGCCACTTTTACGATATCCAGATATGTAATTTCAACGATTCCATCCTCATTAACTCCAAGGAATTCGGCCAATTCGTCTTTTAATACAATACTTTCAATTTCATCAAAAAACATTTGATATTTCATATTGGAGCACCTCTTCTTTTAATTTATAAAAATACATAGTCTGAATTTTTTACAACCATTGAAAGGTCTAAAATCAATTCCGGATTAGGCAAAAGCACAGATGCCTTTAAAAGATATAAACCAATAGATGCAGAATCTTTTATTCCAATATCTTTTCAAAAGCAGAACTTAATTCCATAAAATCAACTATCATTTCATCTTCTTCACTTTTTTTCTCACCATTTTTGAATGTTGGGCCGAAAAGAAAATTGATCTTAATTTTTTTCCTGTTGCAATAATTTATTAAAGACGGCTTTGCCATGCTTCCGATCCTATATGCCTTTTGTTTTTTACCCCATTCAAAATGCGGTCCATCCCCGCCACTATCACCAATGATTACAACCTTTGTTTTAGAAATACCAAAAATTTTAAGCGCGCGAGCCGTATTTTTACCCTTGTCCTGGATTTCTTTAAGATCATACATTTGAGGCGGATCCGTCTCTATGGCGGGGTATCGAATCATCGAATTGGCGGATAGTACGGGAACTTTGGGAAGCAATTTTTTTACAAAGATACGCTGAAAATACCCCATGAAGCCCGTTGTATTGATCATGAACAGAATTTTATTTTTTGCACACCAGTCGATTAGTTCCGGCACCCCTTTATAGGTTATAAAAGCGTTGTCCAGGTAAGCATCCATCTGACGAATCGATATCGGCCCGGGGAGGCGATTTTTAATTTTTTGTTTAGCCGTTCCGAGGGATATTCCATTGTTCGTGTATTCTTTAAATATGGTTGTTAAGTCTGAAGTTAAATCCGGATAAGTATATACCATCGGGTCGAAGGGGCCGCAGGGCGCCAGGCACTGGTTCCAGTCCGATGAAATTATGGCCCTGAAATTATCCGTTTTCATTATTATTCCTTACAGTTGCCCGGTCAGATGGTATTGATGGGTGTTAATGATGACGCATGATCACACAAAAGGGAGGCTGCATCATGCGCCATCGGTATTGCAGTCAGTTTCTTGCAAAAGAGAAATTCAAGGATCAGGCGAAAACCATTCACCATTCCAATTTGATAAATTCGTAAAAAATCCGCTTTTTATTCAAAACTGTTTTCTACACAAAAACAGCTATCACCGTTCCATGGTCAAATCTTCAACCTCATCTACGTCATACCCAAGCGCAGCAAAATCAAGCCGGCCTTGATTTTTCGTATGACAGTCATTGCACTTTAAGGCATCCGCTGCCGGGGCAATACTGTGATACAAATTAAAATATTGGGGAGTTCTTCTGATAATTGCCGATTTATACCGGCCGTTGTCCCAGGCGCGCATCTGCGCAAGCGTCGTGTTTTTTTTGCCTTTTCCACCGGCGCGCGCCACAAATGTTCTGGGAACCGGATACCCGGGGGTATGTCCATCCGGATTTTCCACGACTTCGGGCGTGGTCCCATCATCAAACAACGAGGTGGCAATGATATTAAAAGGGGTAATGCGGCTATCCGGATCGTCAATATGGCCGGTGGGGTGGGGAATCTCCGTACAGATCGTCTCACGGTTATACCAGGCATAGACTTGCCTGAATTCGGAAAAACTTTTCGTTTTATAACGACCGATCATATTGGCCATATTCTCATTCATTTTTTCCGGGTCGGCCATGCCCAGCACTTTTGCAACGGGCATCATCCAGTGATACAATTTCATCATTTTCGGCATGTCCATGCCGAGAAGCCAGTTGACACCCACCGTTCCCGGATATGTTTTAGGAATATGACAGGTTTCGCAGGCGATTCTTTCCATATGCATGTTCAGATCGTCGGCATCATCTCCTACGTGGGGTTCTTCGCCATGGCAGTCGGTGCACGATTGCATGGTGCCCCTGAGTTCCGGGGACCCTGCATTGTCAACGATTTTTCCTTTACCGATCTGGTGTTTTTCCGTCTCATGGCATTCCTGACAGCGCATCCCTTCGGAAAAATGGACATCCGTGGAAGCACCCTTAAACAGTCCGTAGCGGGTGCCGCGTTTGCCATTTGATTTCCAGTGACAAAAATTGCAATTATCCGGCGTGGGCTTTCCCACCCGTAATTCAACACCGTCCATGGCTTTGGCGGATATGTGAGACAGGTCCAGCTTTCCCAGATCTCCGCCGGCATCGGCGCCGGCCAGCATCAGTTCGGCCGTTCTGGCACCGTTACTCTGGACGATAAGCCCTTCACTGTCCATTCCGGCAGGGGTTTTCCCAAGTCCTCTTCCGCCTTTATAGCCGGTTTGCTGATGGCAGATCAGGCAGTCCACATCCATACCGAGAGGTTTTAAAACACCGCCGCCGGGGTGGCACTGGGCGCAGTACACGGCTTCCATCAGTTGCCATTGTTTTTTCGGTGTTTTGACCCTTTCGGTGTTGGACAAAGAATACCATCGGTTGTACATCCCGATATCAACGGCGTCTTTCGGGTCATGGGCGATTTTCCCATCTTTCGTAATCCGGCCCTGATGAACGTGATAGCTTTTACTCACCTCTTCGTACTCTTTTTGGTGGCACGCATAGCAGGCTTCAGGTCCCTTATAACCACCCAGTTGTTTGAATACGCGGGCATGCATCTCTTCAATACGAATCTCTTCAGCGCTTTTTGAAAAAACAACAGGTGACTTTATAGGCGTCATGAATTTTTTAGACGGCGCACAGGTAATCGCAGTAAACAAAACAATCAATGCGGCAGATAAAAGCAACAGTAGCCGAGTGTTCTTTTTCATGGGTTGTTCTCCTTTTTTCGGTAACCAATATGGTGTAGCAGATCAAGAGGCATCGCAATGTCCTGTGCTTTCCATGCTCCTTGAGTGACAAATATGGAGATCCAGAGGATATCTGTATTTTCCAAAGCCATGAGGATAAATCAATGTCGGGATCTTAACATTTTCCATGACTGGACCGTTTCTTTTCGACTATTTATGACAGTTTAAAAAATTAACAATAACATACTAAATCATCGGGGTTTTGGCAATATTTTTAAACATGATGAAATGCAGCACAACGCAGACACGAAGTGAAGCGTAGCGCTGACTTGGACTTTTTCCGAAACCGTCAATACAATAAAGGGTTTTCCTCTCTAACTATTCGAGGCAAGACCCTTTTAACAAAATTTCACACCGGAATCCTTAAGCTCTGCTTTTTTTGAATTCATGATTAGCGGCCAGAATTCCTGAGACAATGAGCAGAACGCTGTAAAAATGTATTATATGAATATCTTCTTTTAAGAAAAAATGTGCCGCAACCCCGCTAAAAAGAGGCAATGTATAATAAACCATTCCCACTTTGGATGGACCTACCGCCAGGATTGCCTTATTTCATAAAACGAAAGCCGAAAGCGAAGCAAAAACACCGACGTAGAGAATTGAAAAAACGGTCTTTGCATCATATTCGACGGAAGAGACTGTTACATATTCCCCAATAAAAAACGGGAATAAAAAGATGCGTCCCAAAATGAATGTGCTTAATTGGAATGCCCAGATGCTTAACTGTTCAGGTTTGCGTTTTAATACAAAACTGTAAACGGCAAAAATTATAGCCGCTGCCAGCATCCAGACATCACCTATGGCAAAGGAGATGCTTAAAAGTCTGGAAAGGGTTCCTTTGGTAATTGGCAGGATAATATATGCGGTTTAGTATCCATGCTTATTTAATACAATTTCCTGTTGCAATAATTTATTAAAGACGGCTTTGCCATGCTTCCGATCCTGTAAAAATGCCCGGCAGTGTCGGATAAAAACGGGGAGTACGGGAGGCCTATGCAATCAATGCCTGATAAGTCAACACCCGCAATTCACGGCGGATTGGGTAGGCACTCGAAGGGATGAGCTGGGTTAAAAAAATTACCGTCAGATCTTCAACAGGATCAATCCAGAAAGCTGTACTCGCGTATCCGCCCCAGGCATATTCGCCGGGGGTTCCCACGATTTTCGCCTTTGCAGGATCAAGCATCACCGAAATGCCAAGTCCGAAACCGATGCCTTCATAGGTGGTCTCGCAAAAAGTCGGCTGCCCCATATCCGCAAGATCGCCCGGCAGGTGATTGCAGGTCATGAACTCGACCGTTTTTCTTCCAAGGAGCCTTTGGCCATCCAATTCGCCTTTCCTGCGCAGCATTTCGGTGAAGCGGAAGTAATCATCCAGCGTGGAAACCAGCCCTCCGCCCCCCGATAACGTCTCCACGGCATCAACCAGCGGGCTGTCCTCGCCCCTTTCCACCAGTGAAAGATCCGATTCTTGTGTGCGCTCGTAAAGTGATACAAAACGATCCAGTTTGGATTCAGGCACATGAAATCCGGTATCGATCATCCCCAGTGGTTCAAAAATGTGTTCCCTGAAAAAAATATCAAGGGATTTGCCGGAAATAATTTCCACCAGGCGCCCCAGGACATCAAAGGATACACTGTATTCCCAGCGTGAACCGGGCTGAAATTCCAAAGGGATTTTCGCCAATCGGTTCACAACCGCCTCAAGCGGTCCATTGTTGGGATTAAACTCGGTTTTCCACTTTAGATACAATTCAGGAACGGCCCCCTCGTTTTCCATGCCATAGGTCAATCCCGATGTATGGGTCATAAGTTCCCGGATGGTTATGGACTTATCCGCGGGTTTCGTGACAGGGTTTTCAGCCGGTCCGGATTGATAAACTTTCATATCCCTGAAGGCGGGAATAAATGCCGACAGCGGATCGTCCAATTGAAAAATCCCTTGTTCGTACAGCATCATCACGGCAACTGCCGTGACCGGCTTGGTCATGGAATAAAACCGCAGAATGCTGTCTTGAGTAAGAGGTTTTTTCTTTTCCAGGTCACCATAACCCAGGGTCTGGGAGAAAGCGACCTCTCCATGGCGCGCAACAAGCGTGGTCGCACCCGGCAGCTTTGCCTCATCGATATAGCGCTGCATCCAGGTTCGAATTCGTCCAAGACGCTCTTTACTGAGCCCTAATCGCTCCGGAACAGAACCGACATCCATAATTAAAGACCTCACTAAAGAAATAATGTTTGTGGGCCGGTTTCGGCGACCGGCCCACAAGACAATATGACACTTTTACAAATATTATTTAAACCACCAGCGTTCGGCAGCCCTGGCGCCATCGGGATTCCAGTTCCCGGCAACATTCTCGTATCCCATTTTGTCACTGGCGGCATTCACCCAATCCGCGAAAAAGGGAACCACAACACCTCCTTCGTTGTGCAGTATTTCCTGGCACTCATAATACATTTCCTGCCGCTTTTTTTCATCGAGTTCAGCCCGTGCGCTCACTACCAGTTCATCGAAGCGTTTGTGGTGAAAGTGAGAATCGTTCCATTTGGCATCACCTGAATAGGCGGTGGATAGCATCCAGTCCACCGTGGCACGGCCGTTCCAGTAGCACATGCACCACGGTTCCTTCAGCCAGACAGCATCCCAGTAGCCGTCGGAGGGATGATGTACCACATCAATTTTTATACCGGCTTTTTTGGCTTGTTCCTTGACCAAAACAGCAGTGTCGAGAAAATTGCCCAGTTCTGTAGCATGCAGTTTGAAGGTGTGATCCAGCATGCCGGCTTTCTTAATATGATATCTGGCCTTGTCCGGATCATATTTTCGCTGGGGCAGGTCCTTATGGTAATATTTGGTGATCGGGGCAATGGGATGGTCATTTCCGACGGTGCCGTAGCCGTTCAGGATGATTTTTACAAGCTGCTCCCTGTCAATGGCGTATTTAAGGGCAAGTCGCACATCATTGTTGTCAAACGGCGGCACATCCATCAGCATGGGCATGGTATTGTGAAAAGTTCCCGTGGCCTTGAGAGCATGAACGCCTGGTGTTTGATCAAGAAGCTTGATGGTTTTTACATTCGCGTCGCTTATCAAATGAACCGCACCGGTTTTCAAAGCGTTGGTTCGGGCGCTGGTATCCTGGATGACAATCATTTCCACGTTGTCGAAGTGGCCGCGATTTTCCTTGAAAAAATTGGGATTTCGCTTACCCTTGGAGACAACACCGGGTTCAAACTCAGTCTGAATATAAGCACCGGTACCGATACCCTTTATCCAGTCATCTCCCCCGGTGCCGGCCGGCACGATGGTAAGATGGTAGTCGCTTGCTATAAAGGGAAAGTCCGCATTGCCACCGCTGAGTTTAAAAATAACCCTGTTTTTACCATCGGCCTTGATGTCCGTTATCGCATCGACAATCCCTTTGGCAGCCGATTTGGAATCTTTTCCCCGGTGATGGTTGATGGAAAAAATAACATCTTCGGCATCCATGGTTTTTCCATTGTGAAACTCTACACCCTTTCTCAGGTTGAAAATCCATGTCTTTGCATCAGGCGAGGATTCCCAGCTTTCGGCCAACTCAGGCGTGGGATTACCTTTGTAATCTATTTCGATCAGACAGTTTCGGTACATCCAGTTCGAATTATAGTTCCACTCGTCGGTCAGGGTGCCGGGATCCAGATTGTCGGTGGTATGACCGCCGGGCAGCCCCATTTTAAACAGACCTCCTTTTTTAGGTGTGGCAGCCCTGGCCGGCTTTGCCAGCAGCGCCGGCGACACGGCCGTTGCAAGTCCAAGGGCGGACATCCCGGCTATAAATTCCCGCCGGGTGATTTTACCGGTGATCAGCAGGTTTTCAAGCATCTTCGACTTTGACATAATTTTCTCCTTTTCAGAATTGGGATGTCTATCAGGGGGGGGTAAAATGTGAACCTGTTTTAGCGTAGGTCCTGAAAACATCCTTTGTTAATTATGGCTATATATTTACAGCTCTTGCCGGTAACGCAGAGAATTGGGCTCAATATCCTGTTGCAAAAGGAGGTGGATATTACATTGTTATTGCGCCATAAAGTATCAGACGGACTGGTCGGTTTTGTAAACATAAAAATTTCACAACCGCAGGCAACTGTCAACTACTTTTTTCATTGCCGGATGGGAACTATTTGATTTGTATTTTATCATCATATGTAGTGGCGACTAAAAAGATCTTGTACAACGTCAAACATAACGATATATCTATCGGGTATTAATAATGAAGCAAAATGAGGTAACCGATAGAGCCTCGATTTGAGGGAAAACTGCTGCTTCAGGACAACTTTCCATCGAGGATACGGGTTCGCAATTTCAAATTATTTTTACACGAGTTCCGTGTTTTCAACATTTTCAAAAAGAATTATTTAATTCATGTTACGCAATCGTGATTTCCTATTTCTCTGGTTTGTCAATATCGCCACCACCCTTGCTCTCGAACTGTTTACGGTCACGATTCTGGTGACGATCTTCGAGCAGACGGAATCCACTTTGCAGGCAGCCGGTACCATGGTGGCGCGGACAATGCCTGTATTTTTAATGGGCCCTGTTGCCGGTGTTCTGGTCGATCGTTTTTCTCGAAAAAACATGCTCATCGGCATGGATTTGATTCAATTGGTGTTAGTTGGTATTGCGATCTGGTTTTTACAGGGGGATGGGAAAGTGCCTGTTACCGGCATTTATCTCATTCTCGCCGGTCTCTCCGCCACTGATGTTTTCCATCTTTCCATCGGCCGGCCCGGTTGTCTCTTATTCCCTCGCTGGTCCCGTATGAGCAATTGGTCAAAGCCAACAGCATTATCCTGGCGTCCAATCAAATTATGATGGCCATATCTTATACAGTCGGCGGCTGGCTCATTTTAGCAATACCGTTACGCTATATCGCTCTTGGTGTAATCATCTTGTTTGCCATGGCTACTCTTGCAGCCATGCTCATAGCGGAACCGGAACGTGAAGAAGCAGACCATGCCGATGCAAGGGAATCTTTTTTAAAATCACTGGTATCCGGCTGGAGGTATCTAGGTCAACATCCCATTGCCAGATCATTGACAATAATGGAAACAGTAGAACATCTGCCGCACGGTATCTGGACCGGAGCCTTGATGCTGGCTTTTACAGCCAAGGCCCTGCATGGCGATGCATCGGATTGGGGCTATCAGGTGACCGGCTATTTTGCGGGTATGATCGCAGGCTCCCTTGGAGCACTGCTTATAAGTGACTGGCTGCACCGTTATCCCGGTTATATTATTGTGGTAAATGCGTTTGCTACCGGCCTGCTGACACTTGCCTATGCAGGCAGTCAGACTGTATGGATGGCGGTGGCCCTGGCTTTTGTGTTCGGCCCGCCGTTTGCCGTTCGGGATGTGGCGCAGGATTCACTGCTGCAGGCCACTGTTGAAGAGAGACAGTTGGGGCGGGTTTATGCGACACGGGAAATGCTGCGAAATGCAGTGTATATGTTTGCCGGTATTTTCTTTGCATGGCTCTCTGATTATATGTCCATCCGTTTAATCTATGCGGTCGGCGGTGTTATCTATCTGCTGACCGGGTATTATGCTCTGAGCAGCAAAGCGCTGCGGGAAAGCAGGATGAATCCGGATGCAGGAGGAAAATGAGTTTGAATTTATTGATTTAACAGCTTTTATTTGATATGGCGCAAATAAAAAAGGAGATGATATATGGCGACCCAAGCAGAAAAATACATCCTGGCGGTGGATCTGGGCACATCCGGCCCCAAGTCGGCTCTGGTTTCCACCCGGGGTGAGGTCGTGGATTATGAATTCGAGGAAACCCGGCTGCTTCTTTTCCCTAATGGCGGCGCCGAACAGGACCCGGAGCAGTGGTGGGATGCCATTATGAATACCGCAGGCAAAGTTCTTGAAAAAAATCTGGTGCCCGCTGAAGATATCGTGGCGATCTCCTGTTCAACCCAATGGTCCGGGACAGTGGCTGTAGATTCAGACGGCCGTCATCTGATGAATGCGATCATATGGATGGATTCCCGGGGGAGCAGATATATTAAAACAATCACGGACGGACTCATTAAAATTGAGGGCTATGAGATCCGTAAAATGCTCAAATGGATCAAGCTGACCGGCGGCGCTCCGACTCATTCGGGCAAGGATTCGCTGGCACATATCCTTTATATCAAGAATGAATTCCCCGACATTTATGCCCGAGCTTACAAATTTCTCGAACCCAAGGATTACATCAACCTGCGATTTACCGGGAAATTTGCCGCTTCCTATGATTCAGTGGCACTGCACTGGGTCACCGACAACCGCGATATCTCCGCAGTCAAATACGATGACCGGCTCATTGCCATGGCCGGGATTGATCGGGAAAAACTGCCCGACCTCGTGCGTGCAGTGGATATCCTGGGACCTGTCCGGCCTGAAGTCGCCGGCCGGCTCGGTCTGCGTCCCGATGTCAAGGTCATCGGTGGAACCCCGGATATGCAATGCGCCGCCATCGGCTCAGGCGCCGTCAAAGATTTTGAAGGACACCTGTATATCGGCACTTCTTCATGGCTTACCTGCCATGTCCCGTTTAAAAAAATCGATATTTTTCATAATATGGCATCCCTTCCGTCAGCAGTTCCGGATCGTTATTTTATTGCCAACGAACAGGAAACCGCCGGGGCCTGCCTGACATTTTTACGGGACAATATTCTCTACAACAAGGATGCCCTGCTCGCGGAAACCGAGCTGCCCGATGTTTACAAAATATTTGATCAGATCGTTGAAAAAGTTCCCGCCGGCAGTGATAAGGTCATTTTCACCCCCTGGCTGTATGGTGAACGTACCCCTGTCGATGATCATTCGGTTCGTTCCGGGTTTTTCAACCAGTCCTTGAGAAGCACCCGCGAACATCTTATCAGGGCCGTATTCGAGGGCGTGGCATTCAACTCAAGATGGCTGTTGACCTATGTGGAAAAATTCATCAAACGCCCGATGAACAGCATCCGCATGATCGGCGGCGGGGCCAATTCCAATGTATGGTGTCAGATCCACGCCGATGTTTTTAACCGGACAATCCTTCAGGTAAAAGATCCGATTCAGGCTAATTTCAGGGGTGCCGCCCTCCTGGCTTCAATGGCCCTTGGTTATTTGAAATTCGATGATATTTCAGAATGTGTAAAAATCGCAGCCACCTATACCCCCAATCCTGAAAACCGGGAGATCTATGACGAACTCTACCGTGAATTTTTAAACATCTACAAGGCCAACCGGAAAATATACCAGCGGCTGAACAGGAAGAAGTAAAAATTCAATGTCATTAACTTTAGCTGAGAGATTTGTAATTTTGATAATGCCCGGGCAAAATTGATTTGCCGACGATGTTTGCAGTTTTTACTGTTTTGCTCGATTATTTCCCGCGTGGGAAATGCCAGAACAGATGTCAAGTTCTTTGAAAATACTTTTGCATGAAAATCCTGGTACACGGATAAAACAGACTTTCGGCCTCATCTTTTCCAAGATCAACAAGGCACCGGTCATCGTGATACAGGGTTTCCGGAAGCCCCTCGGGGCTGGTCTGACAGACTACCGTGAAAAATACACAAGCGGTTAGATACGCACCCGCCGGACTGGCATGACGATTATCCTCGTGGTGAAGCTTCAGACCGGGGTTTGCCTTCAGGGCATTTTCCCAGGCAATTCCAACCGGCGCCAGCAGAGCACCGGTTTCCCGGGCCGCCCTGGCATAGGCATATCGGATTATTTTTTGGCTTTCCGGATGTCTGCGATTAGCCCAGGTCATATAAAATATTGTCCGGGCGCCCTGTTTCTTAATTTCCGCATCAAATAAACGGGCATATTTTTGCATTGCACCCGGATCTTCAACAGGGCCTCCGCTCCGTTCCTGAAGGATTACATAATCCCATTGTCCGGCTGTTATCATATCGTGGGTGGCGCGCTGATTCCAGTGCCATTGCAAGCTGGCCCCTCTGCCGGTAATCTGCTCTGTCCGCAGCTTTTTATCATGCCCCGCAGCCTTAACAAGTTGTTCCAGCATCCGGGGCATGTAGTGCAGATAGGTATGGCTGTTGCCGATAAACAGGATTTGATGTGATTTCATATGTGCTCAGCATCACCATTGACAAAAGATGGTAAACCGTATCAGGCTATAGATTTTTTAGCCAGTCCAGAAGCAGTCTTACCCCGAAACCGGTTCCGCCGGCAGTGCAAAAGGCGTCGGTTTTTTTGATCATGGCCGTTCCGGCAATATCGATATGGGCCCAGTTTGTGTCTTTGGCAAATTCAGATAAAAACAGCGCAGCCGTGATGGCTCCGCCCCAGCGTGAGCTGCTCATATTGCTCATGTCGGCCAGGTCGCTTTTGAGAAGTTCCCTGTAATCATCCGGCAAAGGCAGGTGCCAGCAGCGTTCTCCTGTTTTTTTGCCGGATTCGACAATAGCGACGGCCAGGGCATCCTCGGGTGAAAAAACACCGGCAATTTTTTCACCCAGAGCAACGACACAGGCTCCGGTGAGAGTTGCCATGTCCACCACTGTATGGGGTTTGAATGCCTCGATGGCATATGCCATGGCATCTGCCAGAATCAGCCGCCCCTCGGCATCGGTATTGCCGATTTCAACGGTTTTGCCGGTGTAGGTCCGGACAACATCTCCCGGACGGGCCGCACTGCCTGAAGGCATGTTTTCCACCAGCGGGAGGACACCGATAATATGATGATTAAAATTCAGTTTTGATGCGGTAATCAAGGTGGCGGCCACGGCTGCGGCACCGGCCATATCCATCTTCATACCATCCAGTGCGCCCGCGGGTTTCAAGTTAATGCCGCCGGAGTCAAAGGTAACTCCCTTGCCGATCAGGGCGATGGTTTTTTTTGCATTTTTGGGTTTGTGTTCCAGCATCAGCAGTCTTGGCCGATGCTTACTCCCTGCGGCCACCGCCAGCAAGGCGCCGAATTTTTTCTGCTTTAATTTTTTTTCGTCCAGTACGCTTATTTTCAGACCGGTTGTTCCGGCCCGGGCCATAATGGATCTGGCAAATTGTGCCGGTGTTTTCTCATTGGATGGCGTGCTGACCCACTCCCGGGCCATAATGGTGCCGCTGCATACGGCAGATACCTGCAAAGGAAGATAGTTGAATTTTTTGGCTGTCGCGGGTGGTACTACCAGGGTAATCAGCTCAAGCGGAGTTTCCTTTTTCTCATATTTATATTTATCGAATATATGGTTGCCAAGGCAGGCCCCTTCAAGCATGGCTTCCAGAACCAGGTCAGCCTGCAATCCGGTTTTTCCGGCTGCCGGCACAGCGATATGGCAGTTTTTCAACTTTATTTTAATGGATTTTTTAACGGCTCTGCCGGACAATTCCCGCAATGATCCGGTTGTAAGATTTTTAAATTTGCCGAGCCCCAGGAACAAAATGCGTCCGGTTTTAATTTCGGGAGAAGAATAAAACATGATCTCATCGTTCTTTTTCCCGGTAAATTCCCGAAGTTTTTCGGCCTCGGCAATCAGGGCCGTAACGGTTTTGCTTTCATGAATCTGCCTGTCTTCGCAAACCGGTATGATCAATGTTTCCAACCGGTCCTTTTTAAAATTAACGGATTTCAATATCAACATTGCAGTTTCCTTTAAAAATGAAATTCAAATAGTGTACAGGAATAGCGACCAGTTATATTTTTATAATGAATGCTGCTCCGGGGACTGATCTGATACTATCATTTCTGCTATTTTCTCAGCGGATTTGCCAAAAAGCTCGTCCGTAGCGATAGGTTCCAGCAGGCTGTCCTCCCAGGTGACGGAGTTTTCCTGTACCAGATTTATAATATGATCATATTTACCACCCAGGGCTTTTATTCTGTCCGGTGACGAAATATTCTCCTTAAACGAAATATTCAGCAGCAGCAGGTATTCAATCATATTGGCTGTCTCGGGCCTTGGGGACATCACCGGGATAACAATCATGCTGCGGTCATCCTTGCGTCCCTTGCCGATATAGACATTGCCGTGTTTAACGATGATTCTCTTGGTTCCCTTGAGGCGGGTATCCGATTCAACCCGCGATGGGATTGGTTTTAATACGCCCTCTTTCTTTTTCACCTCAATGGTTGTATCGTCGGCAAGTTCGCCCAGTGAATTCAGTTTTCCAATTTTGTACAAAATGGACCCCTGAATGCTCTCAACCACGGCCTGAAGATTTTTCAGTACAATCACGTTACGATTAAGAATCTGTGAGACGGCCAGATCATGGGCGTTCAGGGCGTCAAACAAAATTCCGTCGATGGCGGCGCTGATGCGGCTGGTACCCACGGTAACTGTCTTGGCCTGGTGCTTGATGGCATCGATGGGCCGGGCTGTTCTATTGATGGCTTTGCCCAGGCACTCAAACAGCATATTGATCATATTCAGGGCTGTGCCCTTTTTGTTGAAATCAAGCTCGAAATCCGCCACGGGCAGACGCCCTGCGAGATATTTGAGCAGCAACACAAGATCCGATGTGGGAGCTATGGCGATCGGAAAAAGTTTTTGGGAAATTTTTGACTTGAATTCCTTGTAGAATCGGACAAATTTTTCCCGGAATGATTTTTCCAGAACAACTTCATAGACATTCAGCCCCTGTGCGGCATAGTCATCCAGGCTTTTTTGAATTTCTTCCCGGAAACGGTGCAGAAAACGCGAGCTGTCATTAATGGCCAGGGCCGCATAATACCCCCAGATGTGACCGGCCAGGGTATTGAGAATCGGCGCCAGATGCTGGCTGATCCGCGGAACGAAAAACAGATCGGTTGCATAGGGCGTAAATCGGGTTTCACCTTCATCGGCGATGACAATGGGCGTTGCCTTGTGGGCCTGAAAAATGGCCGTGTCTTTGACAATATCACCGACAACAGTATCCCCGGCACCGGCGGCACACACTATGATCAGAGGTTCGGATGACAGATCAATATGTTTTTTGTCTTCGACAAAGTCCGATGAAATCGTCTTGTAGCATAATTCGCTGAGCTTGATCCTGATTTCATCGGCCGAAGCTTTGTTGGGCCCGCTGCCCACGGCGGCCCAGTATGTTTTTTCGGCGGCATGTCGATCAGCCGAAGCTTTAATTTTGTCCTTCAGATCAAGAACCTTTTGCATCTGGGAGGGGATCGTCAGAAGTTTTTTAATCTCTTCGGATATAAAATCCCCGCTTCGGCAGTTCTTGATATCGGCAATATACAGGCTCAGGAGGGCACCGGCGATAATCTGGGAATAAAAGGCTTTGGTCGAGGCCACCGACATTTCGATGTCGCGGCCGCTGCTGGTATACAGCACGCCGTCAACCTTGAATGTGACGTCGCTGTCCCTGCGGTTGACAATGGCCAGGGTATGCCCGCCTCTTTCGCGAACCATGTCCACCGTACGGTTAGTATCGGTGGTGGTGCCGGACTGACTGATAGCAATTACCAGGGCGTCTGTCATACCCGATTCAGAATCGCTTCCCAGTTTAAAGCCGCTGAGTTCGGATGCCTTGAAAGCCGCTACCTGTAAGGAGGGATCAGCCAGATAATGGCTGAGGATATCGGCACACACCTGGGCTGCAACACCGGCGGTGCCCTGACCGATAAAAAAAACACGTTTAATCAGGTTTTGGGTCAACGCGTCTGCCAGCGCCGGCGGAATAACCGTTTTATCAAGTGAAATCAGATGACTGTCAGGGTTTGACTTGCTGGTTTTCCAGCGATTTTGCAGCGTCTGTTCAACACATCGCGGTGATTCCGATATTTCTTTTAAAAAATAATGAGGAAAGTTCCTGCGATCAATATCCCTTGAGGTAATATCAGTGTGCTTGATATCTTCATCAGCGAGGGTAATCATCGTCCCGTCATAAAACATGGCCTTGACGGCACTGCTTCCTCCACCTGAATTCTGGTCCAGAATAAAAATCTGCCCCTGGGTCGGGCCGTTGTTGCCGTTGATGACTTTTTCGCCGTCCATCTTCAGGTACGAGGATGTTTCTTCAATAAATCCATATACTTCTGAAGCAGGCATGTAATGATCCGCGGCCAGCCCCACAAAAACTGCCTGGCCGCTGCCCCGCTGGGCCAGAAAAAATTTACCGGGTGCAAGATCCGTATGCATTGATATTGCATGGGATCCCTTGAAATCATTGACCGCCAGGCGGAATGCTTCCTCCACTGAGTTGCCCGCCTTGATGTGCTTTTCGATCCGCAGCGGGATAATTTTGGTATCCGTGGTAATTTCGGTATCAATGGCACCGCCATTTCTCTCATATTCAAGCTTAAGATCAAGAAAATTGTCGATATCACCGTTAAGGCAGGTGTGGATAATTCCGTCCGGGAAGGTTTGGCCGCCTGTGGTGATGTTGTCGACCGGATGGCAGTTGGGTTCGGTAATGGCACCCACGGACGCCCAGCGGGTATGGGACGAGACCGTATGATACTGGTGGGTAAATCTCAGCAGGGTCTGGAGAATCGGGTCGTTGCGGACCTGGCGGCGCAGATGGGTAATATTGTCGCCCAGACTGCCTATTTCGGCGGCGACTTTGTAGACAAATGCCATGGATACAGTCCTGCCGGTCCTTTTGTGAATACGGATGCTGTTGTTGACCAGAACGGATTCGGCGGAGCGCCTGGCAAGCGTATCAACAAGCTTCTTTTTCGCCAGAGCCGTCTGGAAAACATCATACTCATCCGGAGCCATAACAAACAAAAGAGAAAACCCGGCCGAATCCCGGCCTCTTACTTCAAGGCGGTCAATACTGTTGAATACGGCATTTATTTTTTTTAATATTACAACGGCTTCCATGGACAAACCGTCCGTGGTCTCTGCCGCCAGATCGCGTACTTTTGTTATATTGTTCAGCAGTTCGGACTTAAGGCACCAGGCGATATCCTTGATGGTTTCAATCTGTCGGGACATTATGTCAAACCGGTCGGCAGCCAACCGGCCTGAAACAGCCTCCATCTGTCGTGACTCCGCTTCGATGACCGAGGTCAGTTGTCCGGCAATACTGTTTAGCATCGACTGGAGTGATTCATCAAAATAGATTTCAGAAAATTGGGCATCCTCTTTTAAGGTACGTACTATTGCGGCAAAATCAGCAACAAGGGTTTCGCCACCAAGATAGTATGTATCAAAGTCATCGGATCCGGAGTTGAAAGTTTCCAGACCCTTTCGTTTGATGGTAGCGGCCATGGCCTGCATCGCATCCATGTCAATGGTCATACGTACCTGGTCTTTCCGCTTAAAAGATACGATTCCGGCCAGTCCGCAGTAAAAGGTGGCACGGCTGTAAGGAAAAAATACAATTGATCCTTTGGGAAGATCGGCAATGCTTCTACCAAAACAGACACCGCTTGGAAGGTAGGATCGCAGCCGGGCAGCCAGTCGTTTTAAAAAAACAGCCGTATATTTAATATAGTTCATATATTCCTTTCAAAAAAGTATTGATCTGTAAAATAGAAAACACCTTCCACCTAACACACTAACAGCCTACAGCCTATTATAGTTCTACCCTTTTGCTTTTACAGGCTGAGCTTCTCCTTCAACCTTGTTATCTGATTTTGAAAAATAACTTTCGAAATACTCCTTCATGGCCAGCCGGGCGTAGCGGCTGGCCCGTGTGCCGATATATTCGCCATGGCCGACAACCACCGCAATGGCAATTTTAGCAGAGCTTTGCTTATCAGCGGCAAATCCGACAAACCAGTCAAACCGGGCATCCCTCTGCCGGTTGTAGATACTGCCGGTTTTGCCGCCGATAGTTAGCCTTGCAAGGACCGAGTCCTTTTTCCGGCCCCTGAACGCTTTACGACAGGTGCCTGATTTTATGGTGGTCTGCATCATATCCATAATAAAATCGGATGTCCGGGGTGTGATGGCCTGATGGATAATAACTGGATGATTCATGTAAACAGCCTTTCCCTTATCATCAAAAACCTGGTCGAAAATAGAAGGTTCCATGAGAATGCCGTGGTTGGCAATCACACTCGCCAGCATGGCGCCATGCAGCGGCGAAAGAGTGGTGTCCCGGTTAAAGCCACAGGCAATTTCAGCCCACTGGTATGGTTCGTCCGACAGGTGAACCCGGCTGAGCGCCACCGGGATTTCAAACCCGATTTCCTGGTTAAACCCAAAGGCCAGAGCATATTTTTCCAGTGCATCCTTTCCAAGGTTCAGTGCCCCGATTTTACCGAATACAGGATTTACAGACTGAGCAAAAGAATCCTTGAATGAAATTCGGTTCGTGTATTTATTAGTCTTTTCCTTGATCTGGGATTTGTAAAGGGTATATTTACCTCCGTTAAATGTCAGTCTGGATTCCGGTTTCAAATCACAGGTTTCCACCGCCGCCGCCGCCGTAATAATTTTAAAAATGCTGGCCGCGGGGAAATTACCCATGATGCACGGGTTGTCTGTTTTGCTGTTCCTGTCAAATCCGGCCATGGACAGAACTCTTCCACTTGACGGGTCCATCACGACGATCCCGAGATAGCGGGGAGTGTAACGGTCCGAACGCCAGTTCATCCGGCTGAGCATATACTCCTGGAGATTTGTATCTATGCTGGTTGTGGCTTTATATTTTTCACCGGCATGATCAAAGCTGAATGTTCTGGCTGCGAGATTAAAAACCCGCCTGCTGTCGATACTGTTGCGAATGTCGGCTTTGCTGATTGAATTTGTATCTTCCCGAGTACGGGAAGTCTGGCGCGTGGTATCTGATTGCTGATCTTCGGGGCGGTGCCGTCCGTCAGCAGGATCACGCAACCCGGTAAATACAAAATACAGCAGGATACCAAGAACAGGCAGAACTATTGCATACCTGATTCGTTTTAAAACCTGTCGTTTTTTATTTCCGGTATGGATCAAACCGCCCTGGTAAGTCCGCCAGTCCGCCCGAAGCTGTTTCCTATGTAACGTGGGTTGTTTATGGAACATACTGTGATTCAATCAACATAAACACGAATGTTTTTTTAAAATTGTCGGAATCGGGGAAATTATGCCGCGTCCACTAATCGCTCTTTAGTTTTAAATCATTTTACAGGTGTTCCCGGCGGCACCTTGCCGTCAAGGGCGGCAACAGTACAATTTTTTCCGTCAACGGCCGCCAGCAGCATTCCGTTGGAAAGGATGCCCATTAATTTGGCCGGTTTCAGATTGGCCACCACGATAACCTGTTTGCCCGGGAGTTCATCCGGGCTGTAACTGGCGGCAATACCTGCAACAATAGTCCGGTTCTCCCCTATATCCACTTCCAGTTTGAGCACCTTTTTTGCCCGAGGGATCGTCTCGGCATGGAGGATGGTGCCGACCCGAAGGTCAATGGCCGCCAGTTTGTCAATGCTGATTTCCGGCTTGATTTCCGGCAGGGCCGGTTTTATTTCTTTCAACGTTGTCTCTTTTTTCTTTTTTACATCGATGCGGGGAAACAGTGTAATTGATTTCGGCAGCCTGGTGCCGGGCTTTATTACATTCCATGTTTTCAGCAGATCAATACTGAAAAACGCTTTATCCGTCTCCTGTCCCAGGTGTTTCTGCATTTTTTCGGCGGTATCAGGCATAACGGGATAAATCAGGCCCGAAATGAATCTCAGCCCTTCAAGCAGGTTATAAATAACGACTTCAAGTTGCTTTTGATTTGATTTGTTTTTTGCCAGAACCCAGGGTGTGGTGACATCGATATATTTATTCATCCGGCTGATAAATTCCCATATGGCAATCAGGCCCTTGTGGAAAGCAAACCGGTCCATGGCTTTTTCAAATTCCAGCAGTGCCACGGCAGACTGGGAGGCCAGTCCGAGGTCAAGCTGCTGCTCGATGGACGGATCAGGCTGGGGGACAACCCCGTCAAAGTATTTATGCGCCATTGTAACAACCCGGGAAAAAAGGTTGCCCAGGTCATTGGCCAGATCCGCATTGATCCTCCGCACAAGGGCGTCTTCCGAAAAATTTGAGTCCAGTCCGAATACCATGTCCCGCATCAGAAAGAACCGAAAGGCATCCAGACCGTACACATTTTTAAGCGACAGCGGTTCCACCACATTGCCTACGGTTTTGGACATCTTGCTTTCATCGATATTCCAATAGCCATGAACATTCAGGTGCTGATAGATGTCAATCCCGGCTGCTTTGAGCATGATCGGCCAGTAGATGCCGTGGGGCTTTAAAATGTCCTTGGCCACGATATGCTGGGCTGCCGGCCAGAGTTTTTTAAAGCGGGCCCCATCAGGATAACCCAGGGCCGAGATATAGTTCAATAACGCGTCAAACCAGACATATGTGACGTATTTATTATCAAAGGGCAGGGTAATTCCCCATTGCAGGCGTGTTTTAGGGCGCGATATGCACAGGTCTTCAAGGGGTTCTTTCAAAAACGCCAAAACTTCGTTTTTATACCGCTCGGGGCGGATAAAATCAGGATGGGTTTTAATGTGGTCGATGAGCCACTCCTGATAGCGGCTCATTTTAAAGAAATAGTTGGATTCTTTGATAATTTCCGGTTCTGTCTGATGATCCGGGCATTTCCCGTCAACAAGCTCCCGCTCGGTGTAAAAACGTTCGCATCCAAAGCAGTACAAACCCTCATACTCACTGAAATAAATATCCCCGGCATCATAAATACGCTGGAGGATCTGCTTTACAACCAGGATATGAGGCTGATCCGTGGTGCGGATAAAAGAATCGTTGGAGATATTCAGTTCAGGCCACAACATTTTGAAAAGATTGCTGATTTTGTCGGCATACTGCTTAGGTGTCAGCTTTTCATCCCTGGCGGCCTGAACAATTTTATCGCCATGCTCGTCGGTTCCGGTGAGAAAAAATGTTTCCCGGCCCTGCATGCGGTTGTACCGGCAGGTGACATCAGCGGTTATGGTGGTGTAGGCATGGCCCAGATGGGGTCTGGCGTTAACATAATAGATAGGTGTCGTTATATAAAAAGGTTCTGACATGCTTATCATTGCTCCTTGATGATTGTATCCAGCCCGGTTTCTATTTCAGTGCCGTTGTTCAGGCGCAAAGATATCCGGTTGCAGATAACATTATGCCGGACAACTTTGCCCTTGCCGTTGGCGGTCTGGACTATTTTGCCTATTTTAGGAAAAGATTTTTTTAGATTCCGGTAGGTTGCATCTTCAAATGTAAGACAGCACATCAGCCGCCCGCATTGACCGGAAATTTTAGTCGGGTTAAGGGAAAGTCCCTGTTTCTTAGCCATCCGGATTGAAACCGGATCGAATTTTTCCATAAACAGAGAACAGCACAGTTCCCGGCCGCACCGCCCGATTCCGCCGCACATCTTGGCCTGATTGCGAATTCCGACCTGGCGCATCTCAACCCTGACACGAAATTGTTTAACAAGCATTTTGACAAGCTGGCGAAAGTCTACCCGGCCTTCGGAGGTGAAAAAAAACGTGAGCCGACTGGCATCAAACGAGCTTTCAACGGAAAACAGGTTCATGGCCAGATTCAATTGCTTGATATAATTAATGCAACAGGCAAAGGCCTGCTGTTCCATTTCTTTATTTTTGTTTCTCTGTTGAAAATCCAGCTCACTGGCGATACGAAAAACTTTCTTTAAGGGTTTGCGGTTATCTTTTTTTTTGATGAGTTTCGGGTTGGATGCGACAAACCCAAAGCCGAGTCCCTTTTCTGTTTCCACAATGACGCAATCCCCGCAATTTAGCACAAATGCACCGGCGTCAAAATCATAAATCTTACCGGCGGACTTAAATCTTATACCCACTTTTTTTTTCATCAGTAGAAAATCCTAATATTTTTCAGCAAGCTGAAGCATTAACAGCTCCAGGCTAAGCCGCGGGTTTGCATTTGATTCGATATTCCGCTGAGTTCTTTGAATCGCCATAATTTTTTGCAGCAGCAATTCGGGTGAAATTTTTTCTGAAATTTTTTTAAGCGTTGCGGTCATATCCGCATTGATAACCTTTTTTGTATTATATTGACATACCACAATGTCCCGCAACCATGATTTAATGATTTCCAGTGCATCCGGCAAGGTATCTTTTTGTTTAGACAGGTTTTCGGCAAAGGCCAGCAGGACATTTATCGGTTTTGCCGGCAGTGTCCCGGGATTGTCCAGGCCGCTGGTGGACAAAAGCCGGTTGCGGTGATCAATCCACCCGGTTTTGCTCATGGACCGGGCCCTGGACAGGCTGCCGCGGGCCATGCCGGCAATAATGGCTGCCTGATCCGGCGGGATTTTCTGATCGCTGGTCAGATAGAGTGCTATACTTTTTCGGGAAATCGGGTTGAATCTGATCTGCTGGCAGCGCGATACAATTGTCGGGAGGAGGTCGGATGTCTGCTCGGCGGTCAATATCAGCATGGTTGACGCAGGCGGTTCTTCCAGAACTTTTAAAAGTGCATTGGCTGCTTCAGGATTCATGGCCTGGGCACGGGATATGACCACCACCCTTAACCGTGCTTCAAAAGGCTTCATGGTAAGCGTATGACACAAACTGCGAATTTGAGCAATCTTGATAATTGCACCAGTTGGCTCGATATGCAGAATGTCCGGATGGTTGTGGGACAGAATTTTCCGGCATGACCTGCAGATGCAGCAGGGTTCAGATACCGAAGGTCCCTCGGGATAATTACCCGCATTACCGGCATATTGTTCTTTGCTTGCGGATCCTTTGCCCAGGCAGTTGCATGCCATGGCAAAAGCGATGGCTGCATTGTGTTTGCCTGCCCCGTCAATTCCGGTAAAAAGAAGCGCGTGAGGTATGGTGCCTTTTTTAAGAAGCGTGGTTAAAAGCTGCAGGGGACGCTTTTGATCTATTATTGATTCAAAGCCCGACACAAAATTAATTGTCAACCCGTTCTTTTAATTCTTTGCCACATTTGAAAAACGGCAGTTTTTTAGGTTGAATAGTAACCTTCTCACCGGTTTTTGGATTTCTGCCTGTGTAACTTTTGTAATTTTTAACAAAAAAACTGCATAAACCGCGTATTTCAACCCTCTTACCCTGAGCCATGGCATCGGCCATGGAATCAAAAAATATCTGGACTACTTTGGCAGCTTCCAGTTTTGAGATATTCGCTTCATGCTTCAGGGCTGAGATAAGCTCCAGTTTGTTCATAAAACCTCCTTGCCACGGTCAAAAGTAAGTACTTGAATATTTTTTCACATCCGTGTTTAATACGAATCCTGACGATATCGAACAAATCAGCCTTTTACGAGTCCGTCAGATAACACTAAACTATAAGTTGGTAAGAAGTCAAGTAGTTAAGATAATATTTCAGGGAGTATCTCAACATCCTCTTCGCTGACATCCACACTGGCATACTGCCCAAGAGCTTCTATGGTGACAATTACACGCCCTTTTCCCCGATAGCGGGCAAAAAATCCGGTTACACCGGTCAGGGGGCCGTTAACCACGATTACTTTATCCCCTTTTTTAA
>NBLJ01000007.1 GCA_002084545.1 Desulfobacteraceae bacterium 4572_123
CGGTTCCGCTGCCGGTTATGGAGAGCCTGAAATACGGTCCGGCCGGAAGATCCAGGATAATGGTTTCATCGTCTGTGTCTATGGCGGGGTCGTGTCCCAGAATAAACGTTTCGTTTATCTGATTATTTGTATTGTTGATGGCAATGCCGATGGCCCCGCTGAAAGAGACAGGGCCTACTTCAAGGGATTGAATATCAACAGATACCTCTCCGGCAAGTCCGTCTCCTGAAATCAGCAGTGCACCGCTTATGTCTTCAATTGTGACAAGATTAGAGTTCCCGTCGTTTAACGACAGGGATGCGCCGGCCACTGCAATCTTGATATCACCGGCTTCATTTTTACCCGGTGTGGCCGGATCATCCGCACCCTTTTCAAATAAAAAGGTTCCGGAAAGAACCTGACCGAGGATATCCAGATCAATGGTGGCCTCAAAGCGTCTTGCGCCGTAATTTATCGTATGATCGACACTGCCGCCGTTGCCGTCGGGTACGGAAACAATCGTCTCACCGCTGATGTCACTGTATTGTACAACCGCACTGCCGGAAAAGGATACGCCCGGAATACCGAGAATCATGACCTCCCCTTCGGCATACAGGGCATAGGTGTATGGGCCTGATCCGGACCGGATCAGACCGATGTTGGCGTTGTCCAGGAGTACGCCCCTTGCATCGGGATTGATACTGCCGTCTTCAAGCTTTACCGGTCCCTGGCCCATGAAAACGGAGATTCCGCTGCCGGAAAAAGAGCCTCCGGTAATATTGATTTCATCGCCTTCAATGATGACGAAATCACCGATGTTGATGGAGGCTCCGGAAATGATAAAGTTAAAAAAGGTGGAAGGATCAGCGATCTCACCGTCACCAAATTCTATTGTAAGGCTCTGACCGTTAAGCTGAATCTCCTCATAAACCGTATGCGATGTAGAATTCAGGCGCAGTTTCACGCCGGCACCTGCATCACAGCCGCCGATGCCAAGCGATAGCTGTCCGGAAACAAACCCGGCAATACCGTCGGAATAAATGACAAAAGCGCCCTGGCCCTGACTTATTTCAAAATTATCTCCATCAGAATAATCAAAAGAGACATCCGACATGGCAAAGCGGGTTATTTTTACATTATCAGCATTTGTGGTCTGGTCAAAAAAGAAATTGCCGCTGAAGGAGACACCGCCCACGGACAATGTCAATTCCACCACCGATACCCTGACAAAGGAACCGCCCGCCAGATCGTTTTCATCTATATCGCCGTCATCATCCAGGTCAAAGGGAAGCGGTCTTGTGTTGATTTCAACCCTGGTTATGCCGCCGCTCACGGTTACTCCGGGAATATTCAATATATCAAGTGTAACATCAAAACTTGCCGCAATCCCGAGGCTGTCAATAACAAAAACAGCGGAACTGCTGGTTACAAGGACAAAAGGATCTGAATCAGAACCTAATTTGAGTTCAAAATCGGTCACCCGGAGAGTGAGCCTGGTTCCTTGAGGCGTATCTTCTATTTCAATGGCAAGGCTTTCACAAACGATTGACTGCCCGGCAATATCAATATCAATATTCGTACCTTCGATGAAAAAACCATCTTCGATCAAAATTTCATCAATAGTTTTTTCACTGCCCGTGGTGTTTATTTTCACCTGGAAACTGCCGTCAAAATCGACCCCCGGAACATTGACGCCCACGCTTCCGGAAAGATAACCGTACAGGCCCTTTTCAACGACCACACCGTTTTCAAATATCTTTATGATTTCAAAAGCACCCTGGCCGTTTGTGACCTGTATTATACTGTTATCCCCTTCACCAACCTTGAGTTCGACATCGGCAAAAGAGACCCTCACTGCCGTGGAAAGACCGGATGAAGTGCTCTGCTCAAAAACAAAACCGCCGGTGAGCAGAACCCCGCCCACTGAAAGCACAATACTGTCGCCTGCAACCCTCACATATGGACCGGCCGGCAGGTCCAGCGTTTCTTCAACGTCGCCTGTAATAAAAGTTTCATTAACAATATGCCCGGTGGTGTTTATTTCCACGTCAAGGATTCCGCTGACAACGATACCAGGGATATTTAAAGATGCACTGCAGCCGAGGCTGCCTGCAATTCCAGTGCTGTCTATCACGAAATTGCCATGGCCGCTGCCCACCGTTAAAATGCCGCTGCCAATGTTCATGGCAACCTGGCCTGCGGAAATTTTGACAACCTTTTCACCGCTGTCCCGGGTGGACTGCTCAAATGCAAAATTTCCACTCAGAGTTTGACCGAAAACGGAAAGGAGCACACTGTCACCGGCGATCAAAAGGTAAGGCCCGGCATCGAGTTCAAGTGTCAAAGTGCCGGATCCTGCCTGTATGATTTCCGATACCGCGGCATCGGTTGTATTGATCTTGAGTGTGAAATCACCGCTGAAGGATACATCGTCTCCTGCATCTACACTGACACCGGCAGAAAGAGTTCCGGCCGCACCGGCTCCGGTAAAAACAAAGAAGCCTTGCCCATCAGTCACGGAAACGATGCCGTCGGCAAGGGAGATCTCCACATCCGATGCGGCAACGCGCACTACTGCCTGCCCGTCTGCACCGGTAACCTGTTCGATGACAAAATTGCCTTCAAGGGTCTGACCCAGGAGTGAAAGGGATGCCCGAGTGGTGTCATCCACCCCGGTTACTGCAACTTTGAAATAAGGACCTGCCAGAAGAGCTGCAGGTTCGGCATCAGGTAAAAGCTGGATATCCCCGGCAGCAGCGGTGGTGTTCACCAGCACAGTAAAACGGCCGGATAAGGATATCCCGGATAAATTTACGGCAAGGTCCGTGGAGAGCCCGCCCATGAGCCCGGCACTGGATATTTCAAAAAACCCGTATCCATTTGAAAGGCTGATGACGGGCGTAGTGCCCCCAAGGGAGATGGCAACGTTTTCCGCACGGGCACGCACAAGTGTATCGGCGTTTTCCGTGACCTGTTCAAAGACAAAATCACCTGTCAATGTCTGGCCGGATATGGACAGGCTGACATCTGTCCCGGCAAGGCGCACATAGGGTCCGGCGGGAAGTTCAAGGGCCACGGGTATGGAACCGGCCATGATGGTTTCATGGACATCTACACCGGTTGTGTTGATCTGCAGGTTAAGGGTTCCGGAAACTGCAACATCCGGGATATGAACGGCAACACTGCCTGAAAGCTCTCCTGCCAGGCCCGCGTCTGTTATAAACAGGGCACCGGTTCCATGAGTAACTGTGACCAGATCATCTGAGCCGTTTTTCAGGGAGAGCGTCACGTTGGCAGCGGCAATCTTTACAATTTTTACAGGCTCGGGATCCGATGTAACCGTCTGTTCAAATGAAAAATCTCCGGAAAGACTCTGGCCAAATACCTCAAGCTGCAGGCCGGTCCCCTCAAATCTCAGGTAGGGTCCAGAGGGCAGGATTAATTCAAGAACATTTGAATCTACAAGGAACTGCTCATGAACGGCAAAGGTGGAAGTATTTACGGCGAGACTGAGATTACCGGCAAAGTTGATGCCCCCCGGGATTTCCATGGTGACCGTGCCTTCGAGTCTGCCGGCAAGGCCTGAATCGCTGATGACAAACATACCCTGTGCCTCTGTGAGGCTGAGGATATCATTTGATCCTGCTGTCAGGGAAAAGCTCACATTGTCCGCCGCCAGTTTCACGATGGATCCGCCGGCGGGCGATGTCAACTGCTCAAAGGCAAAATCACCGCTGAGCGTCTGCCCCATAAGTTCAAGGCTGACATCCTGACCTGCAATCCTCATAAACGGCCCGGCACGAATATCCATGACAAGCTGTTCTTCTCCGAATACAAATATCTGGTTCACCGCTGCATGGGTCGTATTGATTTCAAGGGCAAATGTACCCGCAAAATCCACACCGGGAATATTCTCGGTAATGGCTGCCGATACGCTGCCGGCAATGCCGCTTCCCGTAAAAATAAAGGACCCGCTGCCCTGGGTGATACTGACAAGATCGGTTGATCCGTCACCCATGGACATACTGACATCATTTGCAGCCACGCGAAGTGTGCCGGCCATATCGCCACTTGTTATTTTATCAAAGGAAAAGTCACCGGCAAGACTCTGACCGAAAAGGCAAAGTTCGGTATCGGCTACCTGCAGGCTAAGCACCTGGTCGCCGGAATCAAAGGTAACCGGGACGCCCTCGTCATTTGAACCCGGAATGGAAAGTGTTTCATTTATTGCCGTGCCGGTTGTATTGACCCTGACAGAGGCTGTTCCGCTGATGGTGATACCGTCAATACCGATAAGCGCAACGCTGCCCGTGGCATATAATGCAAAGGTATCTCCCTGGGCCTGTGTAATTTTTATCAACCCTATTTTTGCATCGGAAAGAAGAACGCCCGAGGCAAGGGGATTAATATCTCCGTTATCCAGTTTTGCAGGCCCGCTGCCCATGAATATCATCAGTTCATCACCGGCAAAAACAAGCCTGTTGCCGTTTTCCACAAAACTGATATTGCCCTCGATTGAAATAAAATCGGCAATATTCAAGGAAAGGTCTGAAATGGAAAAGGAAAAAATGTCGCCTTCGGATTCTCCAAAACGGATCACAATGGATCGGCCGTTAATATCTATGGTTTCATCAACGGCCCCGCCGGTTTTATTGACACGCAGGATAATATTTCCACTGGCATCGGCTACGCCTGCATCAAGGGATGCCGAGCCGGAAACGACACCTGCGACACCTGCCGAAGATACGACAAATCCGCCTTCACCGTCGGTGAGACTCTGGTCTCCGATGGCCACTGTTACATCCGATACGGCCATCCGGGTAATTTTATCATCATTTTCATCCAGGCGCTGATCAAAATAGAAATTCCCTGAAATTGCAGGAGAACCGGCCCCGATGGTTATTTGCGCGCCGATGATGGCCACCCTGACAAATGATCCCGCGGCAAGATTCAGTGTGATGGTTTCACTGCCGATTTGAAATGTCTCGTTGACAGGGGCCGGGGTTGTATTGATTTCAAAGGAGACCGTTCCGCCGCTGATTGATACGCCCGGCACATTAAATACGGGATCTATTGAAAATCCGGCGGCCACTCCGGAACTGCTGATGATCATCGCACCGCTGCCGCCGGTTATGGCGACAAACGGACTGGCAGGATCGCCGAGAGTTAAATTAAGCGCCGATGCCCCCAGTCTGACAACGCGCTCTCCTCCTGCAGTGGTGATGGATTCAAAGGTAAAATTGCCGCCAAGGCTCTGACCGGCGATCTCCAGTGATACGCCAACGCCTTCTATCCTGACAAATTTATCCGCCGAAACCGTATCGATCTCAAGGGCAAAGGTACCGGAAAAACTCAAATCCGGGATATTGGCGCTCAGTTCGGCACCTGCAATCTCCCCTGTTACACCGGCACTGCTTATGGAAAGATTGCCGGATGCAATGGCTGCGCTGATAAAATCGGTGGTCCCGTCACCAAATCCGACATATGCGTTGGAAAGAGCCAGTTCGATGACATCCCCGTTTTTTATAAAAGCGAAATCACCGCTGATGGTCTGACCGAGAATACTGATACTGACATCTTCTCCTGAAATTTTCAGATATGGCCCGACAGGAAGATTTAAATAGATCGAACTGTCACCTGCGGTAAACAGTTCATTCACGGCAGCAGTTGTCTGGTTGATCTGCAGAGAAAATATTCCGCTTACATCAATTCCAGGGATTGTAATTGTAACAATACCGCTGATCTCACCGGCAAGGCCTTCGGGTGTCAGCAGGAAGCTGCCCTGCCCGTTTGACAGCGAAACAAGATCGGTTGACCCGTCACTCAGAGCAAAGCTTATATTTTCAGCCGCCACCCGGACAAGCTGTTCACCGGTATCATTGATAACGCTTTCAAATGCAAAATCGCCGTGGATTGCCTGATCGAAAATCACCAGGTCAAAGTCAACGGCCTCAAGGCGTATGTAGGGGCCGCCCGAAAGATCGAGTACCACACTTCGGCTGCCGGCAGTCATCGTTTCCAGCACAGGGCTGTCCGTAGTATTGACGGCAAGCTGGATATCGGATCCAAAATCAATCCCGCTCACGTTGCTCAACGATATGGAACCGCTCAAACGGCCGGCAATGCCCGATCCGGTTATGATAAAAATTCCATCGCACCGGGCCCGAACACCAAAGTCATCGCTTTCATCGGCTGTATTTTGATCATC
The DNA here is from genome assembly GCA_002084545.1 of Desulfobacteraceae bacterium 4572_123. Classification (GTDB taxonomy): domain Bacteria; phylum Desulfobacterota; class Desulfobacteria; order Desulfobacterales; family 4572-123; genus 4572-123. The sequence continues at coordinate 6,188 of NBLJ01000007.1, forward strand.
ACCGATAAAAATTTCAACATCCATGGCACCAACGCGAATGATTGAACCGCCGCCGTCCGCAGCGGCCATTTCAAAAATAAAACTGCCTGAAAGTGTCTGGCCCAGAATATCAAGCTCGATATCGGTCCCTGTAATTCTTAAAAAGGGCCCGGCAGCAAGGGTGACATCAACATCATTGCCGGTTGTAAAAGTGACCTCGGAGCCTGTGGTATTAATACCAATCCCCATGGCACCCTGGAACTCGACACCGGGAATATCAGCTGCGACAAAAGCACTGAGCACTCCGGTCAGGCCGTCGCTTGTATATATAAAGGTGCCCTGGCCATCGGTGACATCCAGAGAACTGCCTCCGGCCTGGCCCAGGGAGAGCGAGACACTGTCAGCACTTATTTCAATAACCCGGCTGTCGTCTTCATTGCCCGGCGTACCATCGGGGTCAAGGGTCAGCACCCCGAAGCCGAAATTACCGGTGAGGGTCTGGCCCAGCACCGTCAGTTCCATGTTGGTTGCCTGAAAGCTTTTGACCAGATCACCGGTGCTGAAAAAGACAGCAACATCACTGTCGGTTCCCGGAATTTCAAGAAGCTCATCCACAGCCAGGCCCGAGTTGTTGATCCGAACCCTTGCCGTGCCTGAAATCGTGATGCCGTCAACGCCGATTATGGCCACTGTTCCCGTTGCATAAAGTGCAAACCGGCTTTCCGAATAGTTGATCATCCCCACGGCGGCATCGAAAAGAAGGACACCGGCAGCAGCCGGGTTTATCTCCCCGCCGTTCAGCCGGGCAGGTCCCTGGCCTATGAAAATCTCAAGGCCAAAGCCTGCAAACCACTGGTAATCGCTTGCCGATGTATAGCTGAAACTGCCTTCGACGGAAATAAAATCAGCAATTCTAAGGCTCATATCAGCGCCGAAGATCTGGAAAAAAGGCGTTATGCCGCCCGCACTGCCGGAGGCCGTTTCGTTTTCACCGAAACCGACATGAATTAAACTCCCGTCAATTTCAACGTTTACGTCCACCGCTGACAGGGTTGAATTAATTCGAAGGCCCAGACTGCCGCCGACACCGAAGTCATCTCCTGCGGCAATTGAAATTTCTCCTGAAATAATGCCGGCAATACCGCCGGGTGTAACCACAAAAGCACCGTCGGCATTTTTAACGCCGTTACCGTCAAAGGTGAATGAACCGTCAAGGACCGCCAGTGTAGTGACTGTTTCCAGCGTCCCTGCCCCGTTGTCTGTTGTCTGCTGCTCAAAGCCGAAGGTACCGGTGAGTGCCAGGGCATCGGCCTCGCCGATATTTACCGCAACATTTTTACCCACTACCTTTATATAAGGACCGGCAGGCAGGTCCAGCAGGATATCGTCTGTACCTGGAAGCGAAAAGGATTCACTCACCGCAGCCGCACTGGTATTGATTTCAACATCAAAGGATGCATCTGTCGTAAGACCGGTGATGCTGATATAAAAATCTCCCCCGATCATGCCGGCGATTCCGGTTTCCATGATCACAAGGGCTCCATGGGCGTTGGTGATGCCCACTGAATCCGACGCAAGGGAGACGCTGACCCCTGTTGCAGCCACACGGACGATCTTTTGATTATCGCCGGCGGTCAGTCCTTCAATCACAAAAACACCCTTTAAGGTCTGGCCGGCGATGGTCAGGACTGCAAGATCATTTTCATCTGCGCTGATTTCACCGCCTGCAATCCTGAAGTATTGAGCGGCCGTATCGATTTCAGCATTAAATATCCCGGCAAATTCGATGCCGGGCAGATCGACCTCTATTTGCGCCTGGGTCAACGTTCCGGCAATACCGCTGCTGCTCATGGCAAGACTGCCCGATTCGATGGTGACACTTACAAAATCTTTTGTGCCGTCGCCAAGACCTATGTGCGCGTCACTGATGTGAATCTCAACATCACTGCCGTTTTTAACAATGGAAAAATTCCCGCCGATGGTCTGGCCGAGCATTTCCAGCTTGACATTCTCCCCGCCGAACCGAGATGTGCCCGCGGCCAGATCCAGGGTCTTTGTGATATTGCCCACGGTGATCCCACGCAGAACAGCATCGGAGAAAGTGTTCTTCTGCATCCCGAGATCACCGGATAAAGTCACGCCGTCGATACCCACAACAGACGCCAGCCCCCCGGCCTCAAATGCATATCCGCCTGGAGCGATAAGCACCATGAGCTCGGCACCGGAAACACGGACGCCGATTTCCTCACTGTCACTGCCCACAAAAAGATCCACCCCTGCAGCGGCAATCAGTATCTGTGTCGGGCCATCAGGTGATGTTGTCTTTTCAACGGCAAAACTGCCGGAAAGGTTCCCAAGGGGGGTTTCAAGGGTTATATCATCCGCCCCCGCCTTTATCCACGGTCTCATTATCATCACCTGCAAAAAACTCGATGCCGGTGCCACCGGCAATAATTTCATTGGTTACGCTGTTCTTTTCAAAATAAAGTGATCCGGTCAGGTCTGCCACGGGGGTGGCCAAAGTAATTAAATCGCCCGAAAAACAGAGGAGATCGGTATCATCAGGCCCGAAATCAAGAACATGGTCCGTTCCATTGATATTGATCACCTGATGGACTTCATTGCCTGTGGTATTGGCACGCATGGACAGGGAGCCGCCAAGGGAGAGGATGCCTTCAAGCCCGGTAAGCGCCACATCCCCGGATGCATCCGCCGCAAATGTAGAGTTGTCGTAAATCACCATCAGTAAAGAGGCGTCGCTTAATGAAATTCCCACCGAACCGGGTACACCGAGAAAAGTGTCCACATTAATGGCGCCGATCTTGATAACAGGGTCTGAAGGGCCGGTGGCATCGGATTTTTCAAAGAAAAAATCCCCCTGGATGGATACAAAATCCTCTATTTCTAGGTCTGCAAAACCGGACATGCGAATAAAACTGCCGGCTGCGTCAAATGTCAACGGTATGCCCGAGACTGTTTCATTGACACTGATACCGGTGTTGAACTCCAGATCAAGGCCGGCACTCATGACCAGATCGTCAATGCCCGAAAGGTCCGCAACCCCGGCTGCCCTTCCGGCCATGCCGTCCCGGGTCAGGATAAAGGCGCCAAACCCGCCTGCAAGATCCAGGTGTACATTTTCACTCCCGATGGAAAAAGTCACATCAGAGGCAGTAAAAATCATCGCTGTGCCTGATTGTTTAAAGACAAAGCTGCCCGTGAAAGTCTGGTCAAAAATAGTCAGATCGACCCCGGCAGCTTCCACGCGGATAAAAGGACCGGCGGAAACATCAACCACGAGCACCTCTGCCCCGGAATTTTGAATCGTTTCGTAGACAGCAATATGGGTGGTGTTTACTGCAAGCGTTATATCTGCCGCCATGTTGACCGCACCGGGAATATCGATGGTTGTATGAGCGGACACCTTTCCCGCAAGGCCCGTGGAAGTCAGTAAAAATACACCATTTATACCGGTGATTTCAGCAAGGGGGTCGGGGTCGTCTCCGTCGGTGAAAAGAATATTTCCGGAGGTAACAGCCACGGTGACCGTCTGGGTGTCGTCATCGGTGCCGGCCTGCCGGTCCGGACCGTCTGCTCTCTTTTTCTGAAAAATAAAAGCGCCGTCGGTAATCTCCTGATCGGCAATCCCGAGGGTCAATCCAGTGCCGGAAACCGTTATATCGCTCCCGGAAATATCCAGGCTGATATCAGCGGTGAGGATTATGCCGGTATCCGGATTTACATGGACGTGAGCCGAGGCCGAACCGGTAAGGCCCGAATCACTGTTCAGGGTAAAACCGCCATGGACCTGAGTCACCGAGACCAGTTCGGTTGTACCGTCACCCAGCAAGAAGGCCACGTTATCAAAGGCCACATCTATCATTGCCTGGGTTCCTGAACTCACGTCAAAATCAAAATCACCTTCAAGGGTCTGGCTGGCCACATGAAGTTCCACCCCCGTGCCTGAAATACTGAAAAAGTTGGTTTCTTCATCTGAAAATTTTATCGATACCGTGTCGGTCCCCATCAGGAAAGTCTGATCCACAGCGCCATCGGTGGTATTCATGTCGAGGCGGAAGGCTCCCGAAAAATCAACATCAGGAACGTTGAAGGCAACCGAGGCGCCAAGGGTTCCGGCAAGCCCGGTACTGCTTATAACAAAAAATCCTTGACCGTCCGAGAGGGTTAAATACTCACTGTCTGCCGATCCAAAGCCGATCCTGACATTGGATGCGGCAGCGACTACGGTCTCTCCTGCCTTTTCAACGGCAAAATCACCGGTCAGGGTCTGCCCGTAAACCGTAAGTTCCACATCCCTGCCGTCAATACGGAAATAGCTTCCCCCGGGCAGATCAAAATCAAAGTTAATGGTTTCACCGTTGACTTCAATGGCCCCTGTCTTTGCTACCGGAACAGGCATGGTGTTGACTGAAACGGCCAGGCCCGCTCCGAAAGCGACATCAGCAGAAGCGTTGATTTCAATTCCGGCCTGCATGGTTCCCGCCAGCCCCTGGCTGTTAATTACAAAACAGCCGAACTGGCCTTCTCCCTGGGCAATGCTGACCGCATCTCCAAGATTAAGTTCCACACCGGAAAAACAGACCGTGAGCAATTTTTCACCATCTTCCGCCGTCACCTGATCCAGAGAAAAAAAGCCGCTGAGGATCTGGCCGAGAACAATCAATTCAAGGTCGCCGGAAAAACTCATATCGCCGTCACTTACCGTGACGGGATCACCGCCTGTCGTAAAGGTATAATCAAAACCGGTATTATTGAATCGAACCGATGCCGAGCCTGAAAGCTGCGCATCGGACACCCCGAGCAGTTCCACATCACCTTCGGCATAAAGGGCGTATGAAGAACCGCTTTGAAAAATTTCCACAGATCCGTTGTCCATCAAAAAACCGCTGGCCGCAGCACTGGTTTCCCACAGTTCGGGATCATCACCTGTTTTGACCTTGGCAGGTCCTTTGCCCATGAAGATGCTCAGCCCGGTGCCGGAAAAAACTCCGTTGCCGCCAAAGGAGATCTCATCTCCCTCTATGGTGACAAAACCGCCTATATTAAGGACAAGATCCGCACCGAAAAACATGAAATAAGGGCCGGTATCGCCGGCAGTTTCGGCAGCACTGAAACTGATGACAATTTCACGGCCGTCCAGAATAATGGTTTCATCAACGGATAAACCGGTGGTATTGATCTTGAGTCCGATGCTGCCACCCATATCAAACCCGCCATCAGCGCTGACACTGACCTCACCTGAAACCGTACCGGCAATTCCGCCGATATCACTGCCGCTACCGGCAACTATGACAAAAGCACCCTCTCCGTTTATAATTCCGTTGCCGTCGTAGGTCAGCGAAATACCGGTCATGGCAATTCTGGTCACGCTTGAACCGTCGGGCCGCTCACTTTGATCAAAACTGAAACTGCCTGTAAGTTCAGTGCCGTTGATGCCGAGGATCGCGTCGGTAACCACGATCCTTACAAACGGACCTGCGCCAAGGGATAGATCTATGGTTTCACCGGCGACCTCAAGGGATTCATAAACCGGGACATCCGTGGTGTTCAACTCAATCGACACCCCGGCATCGGCAAGTGATATTCCCGGGACATCAAAATAAGCCGTTGCTGCAAAACTGCCGGCCAGACCGATGCTGTTGAAAACAAAAACGCCCTGACCACCGGTAACTCCCACATAGTCATTTTCGGTACTGCCAAGAGTCAGGGCAACATCGGATAGGCCTATAAGGACAATGGCTGAATTGTCGGCGGCGGAAAACTGCTCGATGCTGAAATTTCCGGAAAGAGACTGCCCTGCCGCGGACAGGCTCACATTACTGCCGCTTACCCGGACATATTTATCCGTGGGCGAGGTGGTATCGATGGCAACGGAAAATACACCTGAAAAAACAACTCCGGGAACCTGGGCTGTAACCAAAGCCTGGTCAAGAAATCCTGTAATACCGGAACTTTTAATCTCAAGACCGGCGAAATCCGCTGCCACATGGACAAAATCGGAAGTACCGTCCCCAAGAGAGAGCGTCACCGAATCAGCGGAAAGCGCAACCGTCGATTCACCGCTGTTACCGTCAAATCCGTATTCAAATTCAAAAATTGCGGCATTGAGCCGGATACCGAGGATATGAATATGACCGCCGGCAAGTGCCGTCCGCACAAAAAAACCGCCCGGTTCCGCGGCTTCCACCGTCTCACCTGCCAGGGTATGGGCGGTTTCGGTGGTGTTGAAAAGCAGGGAGACCGTGCCCTCAAGGGTAATGTCACCGCCGAAATCAGGCCCCTGTACAGCGGCATTTACAGCCGCTCCGGCAATACCGTCCGGCGTAAAGATAAATGCAAATTCCGCATCTTCAATACTGATTACACGGGTCAGTCCTGCCTGCAGTATAAAGTCCAGGTTTTCACCGGAGATGGAAACATCTGCACCGCTCTTTTCAAGGGTAAACCGGTCGGCACTCAGCCTGTTTTCAAACACGGTCAGGCTTCCGGAAGCTATTTCCACCCGGACATAGCCGGTGGCAGCGGCATCTACTGTAATGGTCTGATCATCTATGACCAATGTCCGGGTCTGCCCGGTTGTGTTGACCAGGAGCGAAACGACACCGTCAAGTGAAATATTTTCCAGATCCGGTCCTGATACGACGGCATTGATCACACCGCCGGCAATGCCGGTGTCGGTAAATATGAATCCAAAATCAGCATCGTTGATCTCGACAATCCGGGTTATGCCGGCCTGCAGTAAAAAGTCCAGATTTTCACCGGAGATTGATACCTCGGCCCCGCTTTTTTGCAGCACAAGGCTATCGGCTGTCAGGCGGTTGCCAAGAATTTCAAGGGCTGCGGGCTCGTCATCCGACAGGGCCGTTATGCCTAAATAAAAATAGGGACTGTTCGTCCCGGCCGCGGCAACGGTCAACGATTTTCCGTTTAATTCGAAGGTCTGCACTGTTGTGGTCGTATTAAAGGAGAGCGACAGTTCTCCGGCAAGAGAAATACCCGAAAGTGCAGGACCATTAAAATCGGTTATCACAACCCCGCCGGCGATACCGTCATGGGAAAAAATGAATCCGAAGTCGGCCTGCAGGACTTCAACAATCGTCGTTCCACCGGCGGCAAGGTTGAAACTGAAGCCCTGACCGGTGACCGTCACTTCAGCGCCGCTTTTTTCAAGAACCAGACTCTGGGCCGTAATTGTGTTGTCCAGTATATCCAGTGTTGCCGGAGCACCTGTTTCGGTATCTTCACTGATTTCCACCCTGAAATAAGGGCTGCCCGTCTCGGCCCCTTCAACGGTGATAGTTTCAGTAGTGATATTTTCAAATGACTGGATTGTTGCCGTTGTATTGACAAACAGCGACACCGAACCTTCAAGGGTGATAAAATCAAGATCCGGACCGGTCACATCCGCATTAACCAGCACACCGGCAATACCATCGGAGGTAAAGCGGAATCCGAAAGCAGCATCATTTATCTCAATAATCCGGGTGGTGCCTGCCTGCAGGAGAAAATCAAGGCCCTGCCCCGAAACATCGATCACCGAACCGCTCTTTTCAAACACCAGGTGATCGGCTGTCAACGTGTTGCCCATAATGCCCAGCTCCGCATCAAAAATCACAGCCTTGACATAGAAGCTGTCCGCACCGGCACCACTTACTGAAACAACCTGGCCGCCTGCCATGATCTCCCTGGTGGCCTGTGTTGTATTCACAAACAGATCGGCCCTGCCGCCAAGGGTAATTTCCCCGGCAAAATCAGGCCCAAACATCCGGGCATCGACAACGGCGCCGACTATCCCTTCCGAATTAAGCTCAAATGCAAAATCCGCATTAGTGACAGAGAGTATCCGTCTGTTTTCAACCCCGAGCCGGAATGCAAAACTTAAATTGTTTCCTGAAATGCCGACAACGGCTGTATCGCTGCTGTTTTCTTCAATCACCAGCTCATCGATGGAAAAGTCAAAGCTGTCCATCACAGTCAGTGTTATACCGGTACCGACAATTCTGACAAACGGTCCGGCTTCAAGACCCAGGGAAAGCAGGGTATCATCAATTGTTGTTTCCAGGTTTACAGCCAGGCCGGTGCTGTTTAAAGACAGCCTGAAAGTCCCTGCCAGGGCAGCTTCCGGACCGGCTATGGAAACCCTGGCCCCGCACTCGCCGGCAATACCTTGGGAATCAAGGATAAAAAACCCGCTGGCCTGATCGACAACGACAAGATTTGATCCGAGGTTAACTTCAACATCATTGAAAACGGCGGTCACAACCGCGTGATTTTCAGATGTAGTCTTCTGCTCTATGAAAAAACTGCCGCTCAGGGTCTGATCGCCCACGACAAGTGTTGCCGGGCCGGTTACTTCAATCCTGAAATAGGGGCCTGCGGGAACACTAAGATCAATGGTTTGCCCGTTGACCTCAAAGTTTTTTACAACAGCCTCACCGGTGCTGTTGACAGCCAGGGCCACATCACCCTGGAAAGAAAGGGAACCGATTGCCAGCCCGGCGCCAAGATCCAGCTTACCGGCAATGCCGGATTCCGTTATCAAAAGTGCACCGCTGATATCACTCAATGCTGCAAGGTCACCTGATTCATCACCTATATTCATAAAGGCGGCACTCACCCCGATCTCTATGGCGCCGTCTCCTCCAGCGGATCTTTCAAAGGAGAACGTGCCTTCCAGCACCTGATCAAGAATGGTAAGAGCAATGCCCCCTTCAAAACTCAAGGCTCCTGCGATGACTGAAATCGTACGGTCATCGGCCAGAACAACCGACTCGTCACTGCCTGTGTTGTTCACCCGTATAACCGCAGTTCCTGAAAAGGATACGCCCGGAATTCCCAGCAGCATCACCTGACCTTCGGCATAAAAAACATACTCACCGGCAGCCGGAGTATAAAGTCCGAATGAGGCATCCTGGAGAAGAATACCGCTGGCACCGGGATTTATGGAGCCGTCATCAAGGACGCCCGGGCCTTCTCCAAGAAATATACTGGCATCTGCTGCAGAAAGCCGGCCGTCACCTCCGATGCTGAAACTGCCCTCGATGACGACAAAATCGGCGATATTGATTCTGCCGCTGCCGAAGAACTCAAAAAGATCGGTTTCCGAAGAATCAAAGAAAATGGTATAGATAACGCCGTTAACGTTGATGGTTTCATCAACCGATCCGCCGGTTTTGTTGATTCTCAGCCCCAGAGCCGCATCGACGCCGGCCTGGCCCCCTTCGACATGCAGATCGCCGGACATGACGCCTGCAATTCCCCTTGCGGTAATAACGATTGCCCCTGCGCCGTTTTCAAGGGTCTGGTCGCCGATGGTAACTTCCACCTCAGTGAGTATGATCCGGGTAATGGCGGCACCGTCTGTTTCCCGCTGATCAAAATAAAAATTCCCCTGCAGCAGGCTTTCGCTGTTTCCGGCAATAGTTGCCGCTGCATTCAAGACAGCCACTCTTACATAGGGTCCTGCAGGGAGTTCAACAAGGTCAGGCGTTTCACCCATGGAAACACTTTCCGACCGCGTATTGATCTCAATTAAAACATCTGTTGTATCCAGCTCGAACTGGTCAATCTCAAGGGCAATTGTACCACCCAGCACACCGGAAATGCCGGCATCACTGATATTCAAAATACCGGTTGTGACCGCAGCTTCAACAAAATCGGTGTTCCCGTCACCAAGGGTAAGGTCGGCATTTGAAACCCCCAGTGTAATCTGATCACCGCTCTTTTCAAACAGGAAAATACCGCCAAGGCTCTGGCCGGCCGCGGTAATGGAGCCTGCCAATTCGACCTTAAGATACTCGCTGCCCGCTTCAGTCGTATCAAGTTCCAGCTTAAAGCTGCCGGCAAGTGCAATACCTTCGATCCGAGAGGTAAAATTTTCAAGCAGATCCAGATCAATGGCGGCGATAATGCCGTTTTCGGTTATCTGCATGAAACCGCTGCCTGCAAGACTGACCAGGCTTTTTTCACCGGCGGCAAGTTCAAGTTCATCGATTCGGGTGGTTACGGCAATATCAATGCCGTTTTTCTCAAAAATAAAAAGACCGGCTATGGACTGATCAAGGAGCGTCAGCGCCCCGTCTAATTCAACCCGCAAATAAGAATCACCGGTTTCATTGACAGCCAGGATTTCCGGAAGCGCCTCTCCGCCGATGGCGGTAATTGTTTCACCTGTGGTATTGAGCTTAAGTGTAAAACCGCCGTCCATTGCCAGATGATCAAACCCGGTTGTAGAACCCGCGGCGACGGACAGTTCGATAAACGCACCAATACCGCTGGTGTTTATCAGCATTGAACCTGCACCGGTCAATTCAAACAGACTTATGTCGCCTGCCTTCAGCTCAAGGCTGTCGATATCTGCACCAGCCCTGATAGAGGCGCCGTCTTTTTCGAAAACAAATTTTCCGGCAAACAGTTGATTAAACGCTGTCAGGGTCCCATCCATCTCAATGAAAAAATATGCATCCCCGGCGTCATTTACCGCAAGCTCTTCCACAAGAGGCGTTCCACCTATGTGGGTGACCGTTTCACCGGTGGTATTAATTTTAAGATGAAAAGTTCCGTCCAGTGAAACCAGATCGATGGTTGAATCCGCAGTCAATGTCAAATCAAAAACGGCGGCAATGCCCTTTTCACTGATCTGGATAAAACTGTCTGTGATGGAAAACAGAGCAAGACTTTTAGCCTCATCTCCGGCACCTGTTTTTAAATCCAGGATAGCGGATGTGATATGAACAAAAATATTCCCATTGTCCAAACCAAAAGAAAAATCCCCCGAGATGGTCTGCCCCAGAATTTCCCAGGAACCGGAAATATCGGCAGACAGTGATTTGCCGGCCAGAAATGAGGCCAGTGCATTTTTCATACCTGGGTCATCCGCGGTACTTACCTGCAGATCATCAGAGGCGTTCACCACTTCGAGTACCAGTTTATCAATTTCCAGAACCGGTTTGAGATAGCAGATCAGGGCATGATTCTCGTCATAAATACCAAGTCCCGTGAATTCGGCAAAATCACCTGTAACGGAACCATAGGTCAGGATTTCAAACCGCTGTCCGGCTGATGGCTTAAAATCGTTGATAAAAACAATTTCAAGGGTTCCGTCAAGGGAAACACTTCCGCTGACGGCCAGGTTGTCATAACTGTCATCAGGATTGGAACCTTCAGGCCCGGTGGCAGGATTAATACCGCCAATCTCGATAGTCAGTGTGCCTTCGGCAGTTTGCGTAAATGTGTCATAGGTCTGGTAACCGGGCGAATTGCCGGGGCTGATTACGCCATAATTGATGACACTGCCTTTTACCTGTCCGCTGCCCGAAAGAATGTCTTCGGATTCAACGACCAATGGTTCATGGGCGGCAAGGGGTGTTTCAGGCGTTAAATGGATTTGTTTTGAAGCGGAATTTTCAGAAAATGCAGGGGTGGATGCCGTCGGCATACGATCTGACGGACTATAGAATAAGGTATAACTTTCGAAGAAATCCGGGGGATCAAGCCCGGAAAAGGTAAATTTGGCGGAATTTACATCATCGGTACTGAAATTTAAAACCATATCCGCCGCACTGAAAGGAACGGCTGAATTAACGGCTTTAAAAAAATCCAGCAAATTTATCAGATCGGAAACACCCTCAATCCGACCTTCAATACGGACAGCGGAATCTATCTTTGCAAATTGTGCAAAACCGTCACTGCCGATATCCTGCAGTTCAATTGCGGTAATTCTATCAAGAGCCGAATCATGGGGTCGGATGGAAATAGAAACATCAAAGTGCAGTTCCTTGATAAGGTATTTGAATGCCTGGTCTGATTCATCGGCATGGGCATCGACAAACAGATGAAGGTCCGCCCCTTTAATAAAAAGCATGTTTTCATTATCAAGGTCGATACCGAACGAAACGGCTAATACGATCCCGGCAGAGTACCCGACATCTCCCATATCCTCAAGGCGCAAAACACCCTGCTGATTGGCGGAGAGAACCAGTTCAAATAGTACTTCGTGGGTTTCTTGGTTATAAACTCCTGTTATTTCAATTACTTCAAACTGAATCCCGGCATGGCCGGAATCCTGCAATCCATCTTCAATGGCTGAAACAAGTCCCTGGACATCGGGAGGGGAAAGGCTGTCGTTAAAATAATCGTAGACCGAGGAATTGATCCGCCCCTCAAATGAATCAAAGAAAAGCGGAACAAATTCTTTGGCCGGATTATGGCTTTTAGAAAATTCAGACCTGGTAAGAATCTGGTTTTCAAGAAGGTGTCCAAAATCAGCAAGCTCGCCGATTCCGTCGGTGATCGATTCCGACTCATCGGTATTCAGTATGTAGCTGTCGAAAGGGGCGTTTAAATTGAACCCGGATTCATCCTCCGCAAGATTGTCATCCAAGCCTGTGAGTTCCTCTGAGAAATTTTCAGCAGGATCGGCATCAGTTATCTCATTTTCAGAAAGTCCTGAAAATATACTGTCTAACTCAGCGTTCGGGTCATACCCGGAAATTTCCTGCTCCCCGGCGCCCTTATGCAACGCTGCCATGGAAACCTGGATCTCTTCGGCCGCCGCCACACCGATCTCCTGATCGGGCATCTGTTCCCCTGCATCCGGCGCAATAGTTCCCAAAGCGCCTAGCAGCGGATCAGCGGAAAGCAGGATCCTGGGTTCCAGATTTTCCAGCTCGAAAATATTTTCAGTTTTCGATCTATTCAAGGGCATAAGCAAATGACAACTGAGCAACCTGCCATTTTAGAAAGTGACAAACGGGCAGGCCTGAGTTAGAGTAATATCCGGATAATATAAGCTATTTGGAAACCCGGCTGGCAACATAGTGTTTAATAATGCACCATAACGAACGTCTCTGCTGCAACTTTAAATAAAATATTATCTGCTGAATATACATTATTTTATTATTAAATCAACAATAATCAGCAAAATTGTTCCGGTAATGATTCAATCACAGCTCCCTAATAAGAGATCTGGCCGTCTTCCAGAGCCCTCTCCTTTCTTCAATTAACTCGCGCAGTAATCGCACCCTGTTTTCAGTTGACCCGCCATATTCATCCGTCCGATTGTTGGTTTTAGAAGATAAAAAAGGTGAAATCAAATAGTTGTGGGTTGCATACACATAAATGATATCAAAGCCGGCGGTTTTGGCGCGCCTGGCAGCAGCCACATGCCATCTCCGAATTTTTTCTAATCGGATTTCCCCATAATACTGCTTTGAACCGGGTCATTGAATACGGCCGGTCTGCTGTATGCTGCCAACGGGGCCTCACGCGAATATAAATTCGCAACCTGATGCCCGCCATGCCATAGTTCAACGCCTGCCAGTGATCCATGTTCATGCACCTTTTCAACCATTAAGGCGTTTGCTTTAATGTCTTCTTCATCCCAGAGACAGGCATGCGGATACGGTATATCTTCTGAAGTAGGATGGATAGAACAGTATTCCGTATTAACGACACCCCAGCCCCCTTCCGCCTTCATTCCCCGCATCGCAGCGAGTGTATTGGGCATTCTGTAACCCATGCCGGTGGCATGAGGCACCTGATAAAATCTGTTTTTTGCTGTGACCGGACCTATTTTTACCGGTTCAAATAATATATCAAAGTAGGGACTGCGAGTCATGAAAACTCCCTTGTATTTATTAATGTTATGTACTTTCACCTGTTTTGATATCTTTGACAAATGTGGCGGAACCATCGACATTATCAATCGGAAAGCACAAGTTTATCGTATTTTTCCAGTATTGTTTTTCCCTGTTTCAAAATTTCCGAATCCAGAGCAGGCACAACATGATTTTCAATTAGGTCTTTGGCTACTGCTCTCGCTTCCGGGACCATATTGTTGGACAGAGTTGTTTGCATAGCCAGTTTCTTTTTATCCCACAGGGTGAGTTCTTTCTTGAAATTGGCAAAAGTATGTTCGTGCTGTAGAAAATCTTTACCGGGGCCCACCTCTTTAACAATATCCAAAGCTACTTTTTCTTCTGTGATTTCTTGATTTTTGAGAAAAGATTGATAGCAGTCCCATAAGTATGCATCAATCACCAGTTGTTCATAAGAGTTAGTTAACGCATTATTGGTAGATCCCAGTCCAGTGACTAAATCCGTCCCCATAACAGAAAGCGTTGTAGTAGCGGTTTCGCAGTAAGATTTGGACATACCGATAGCTCCGTCACTTCCTCCAAAGCACCCTGTTTCACAGGGCAGCCGATATCTTCCGGCCATTTGCGCTGCGGAATTGGAAATAAAAGGGAGTTCCGGCGCACGGTAGTTAACGCCGGCTGTTGTCATTTCCATGGGTGTGGACTCGACGGTATATATGTGAGGTGCCCCGGGCGATGCGGTTTGAGTTATTACCAGACTGGCCAGGTTTTCGGTATTATTGTTGGATATCATCCCCGCTACTGTGATCGGTGCTGAGATCCCCCCCATTGACATGGACATGGAGCTGATTGGAACACCTGCTTTGGCGAATTCAACTTGCGCTTCCACGGCACCTTTTTCAAAGGTGAGAGGTGCTACAGGGCACACGACGACAGATAAAATCGGCTTTTTTTTCAGATTCTCTTTACCACCTGCCACCAGAGCAGCTAATTCGATCTGCATTAATGCATCTTCAGCACTCTGTGCAGTAACGCTGGTTACATGTTTCGTCGTATTCTGCAATGTGATCCAGGCTTCATGGGCGCCGTGAGTCATGGTTGGAACATCGGAAAGAGTGATGGATGTCCAAACGTACCCAACACTTTCCAAAGCATCCGCCAGCCTGATAAATTTGGTCAGGTCCTCTTTTGTGGCGTTCCGTTCTTCTCCGGTTTCCAGATCAGAAATAAAAACAGCCAATCCGCTGGTTGAGCATTTTGGCGGACCATTGACAGGAAGCGCAATATCATGTCTGGAATCCCGCCCGTAAAGAGTGAATTGACTGGGCGCGGATTGAAGCGCTTTGTTCACCAATATTTCCGGTATTTTAGCCACCATGCTGTCATAATCCACAACAGCACCCTGTTCTTCCAGCATTTTCAGCACTTTTTCACTGTGGATGCAGACACCAATCTCATTTAAACATTTAATACTCATCTCATGGATTAAATCTTCTTCTTTTTGATCCATGGTAACCATCTTTGCTTTGGCCATAATTACCTCTTTAAAAATGCTAATATTGTAGTGTGACTAAATTTAAGGAATGTTTCCTGCCTGGTTTGAAATTCATAACCTGATGTTTTTTGATAAAAAGCACTTACATATCCTTCTTTATTCTTTCAGGACCGCTGCATTCTGCAAAGGACACCTCGTTCGGCCAGATATCTCGCGACGCTTTCCCGGCATCCGTTAACACGCCCTACCAATTCGGGAGCACTTATCCCTGTTTGTGAATAACCGCCGTCAAGCACCAACCGGGTGACCGCTGCACAGGTGTACCCGGTCGTCCTGGCCATGGAAGGGGTTCCTGTTGCGGCATCGTATTCATCGTACATGTCGTAGGTGTAGGTCACGGGTTTTCCATCTTCCACGCCGGAGATGATAAGTCTCATGACAGTAAGATCAGCCTCGCCTGGTTCGTATTTCCAAATCGGGGTAAAAAGCTTCGCTGTCACATCGATGGGCCGCACCGAAGCGCCCTTCACCTGGATGGGGGCCTGGCTGAAAAATCCGGCATCATTGAAGATGCGCATCTGGTCTATATGCTCGGGATAGCGCAGCGTCTTCTCGAACATGACGGGGATGTCGGAGACAGAGGTATGGATCAGGGTTCTGAGTCCATCGGAGTTGAGGCATGCCATGGTGCCGACCTTAGGGAGATCAATGGTCATGGTTTCGGAGAGCGCCGGCCTTTCGACCACCTTGCCATCTTCAACCATTCTGCCAGGGCCTGAGTATTCCTCAAAAACCTCAAGGACGGGAAAGTCCGTCTTGTACCCTAAAGGCGCGTTCCTCGATTTTGGAAAGCCACCGACGTAGCACTCATAGCGGGCAACCTCCATCTTCCGCATATGATCGCCGAGAATGATGTTGGACATACCTGGTGCCACGCCGCAGTCCACCACCGCGGTGACTCCCTTTTCCCTTGCCAGGTCGTCCAGTCCGAAGGGATCCTCTAAAAAGTACGAGATGTCCACGATGTTCTTGCCTGCGCGAATGACAGCTTCAAGCATTGCGTATCCCAGGGGGCCGGGCACTGAACCGATGACAATGTCCGCATCCTCAACGGCCCGCGTGACGCCTTCCACCGTGGAGAGATCCTCTACCCGGATCTGAACGGGATGTTTTTTGGCCAGGTGCTCCAGAGCATCCTGGTTGATGTCTACCGAGATAATCTCACAGGCGGGGTCCTTGCACAGATCGATGGCAATGTGTCTTCCCACTGGTCCACAGCCAAGGATTACCATTCTGTTCATATTTTTCTCCTTTTCCTTTAAAGATAAGCTTTTGGCTTTTAGCAGTTAGCCATTAGCTAAATGAATCCTTTGTCATTTCGAGCTTGAAAGCCAATAGCTAACAGCTAAAAGTTAATTACGCCATTGCTGAAGCACGCTTGCAGATTTTATCCAGTTCTTGTTCAACATCATCATCAAGGGGCAGTGGCTCATGATTTTTTAATATTTGATTCACTTTTTCATGTGCTTCTTCCAGAACATCTTTTTTCCCCTTCTCTTTCCAGCGATCATATGTTTCATGGGAACCCAAATCTGAAATATACCAGTCATCACTGCGGACGGCTTTGACTGTGGATTCTTCAAGCAGGTAAGTGCCGCCCGGACCTGTTTTTTTAATAAGATCGGTTAACCACATTTCGTCATTGGTATTGACACCGCGCTGGGCATGTCTGCCCAAACGGAAAATCTCTGTATCAATTACAAGTTTTTCCAGGCTGGAGACCATTGAACCATCCAGCATTCCAGGGCCGACGATAATATCCGGGCAGGAAAGGATGGTTGGAAGATTCATGGCAGCATTCTCATAAGCCTCCTGGATATTTACAACATGGGCATCTGATCCGCCGGGTGATGACTCTGAGGGTATCCCATAATAGCCGGCCATTTCAGTGGCAGCAGAATCCATAATGGAAAATTCCATACTGGCATAACCGGGTGTTGCCGTTCTGGGATTCATGACGGCCAGGGCCGGTGCATAAATAATGGGAAGCCCCGGTTCATTTGCCTCGAGCAGGCAGATCATGGAAAGTACCTCGCAATTTCCCTGGATGATCGTTGAAATCATATTTCCAGGAGCACTGGAGCCCATCAGGGGCATCGGCATGATACCAACCGGTATGTTCCAGCCTTTCGTGGCCAGATAAGCATCGGTAAAGGTTTTATCGATTGAAAGTGGAGACTGGGGGCAAAGCAGCCAGGAAACCGGGTGATTTTTTCTTATTTCTTCTCTGGACCCGAAAATTGTTTGCAGAATTTCAAGATACCAGGGTGCTTCATCAACCTTATCGATGCCTTCCTGGATATGTTTGGAAAAATTTCTGAAAACCCGGCACAGATAATCAACTGTGCCGCCAATATCACCAACCCTGTCACCGGGCTCTACCTGGCACCAGAAAACACCGATTTCGTCCAGGGCATCTGACAATCTTGTTACGTTTTCCCAATCAGCGTAAGTTGCCGGGCGCCGTTCACAAGTTTTATAATCTAAAACCATTGTCCCGTTGCCATCCAGGCAAAGCGTGCTGTTTCCTTTGTTCATGATCAAGTCGTGACCAGGCCTTCGTGCACTTAAGGTAAATTCCCTGGTGATCTGTTTAAGGGATGTTTCAACGAGTGTTTTGGGAAACTTAACAATTTTATTGTTTTCATCTACCACGGCGCCGGCATCTTTCAATATCCGCCGGCCCAGGTCTGTTTCAATACGAACACCTGTTGTTTTAAGAATGTCCAATGATTCTTCGTGGACACGATGTCGTTCATCTTCCGAGAGTACTTGAAAAAATGATTTCATAAATATTCCCCAATAATAGATACAATTTTTTCTTGATTATAAATGTCCTGCGTTCTTGACAACATTCACCATGTACCATTTTTTCAAAATGCTAAAAGATGCCCGCAAAAACTTCGGCCCGGCATAGGGAATAGGCCGGTTAATGATAAAGTGCTCGGTAAATTCATTTTTTTCACCGGTCATCAATTCCGCTATCATTTTACCGCCGGTCTGTGTGGAAGGAACCCCCTCGCCGTATCCCACACCATAATAGATATTATGATGATCGCCCATAACGCCGACCGACGGTTGACGATCCAGACTACCGGCGGTCGGACCGCCCCAGGCATGATCAATCTTAATTCCGGCAAGTGAAGGAAAGGTTTCAACCAGATCTTTGAGAATCAATTGTGAAACAGATTTATTATTTCCAGGAGCAATGCGATCATTATCATAGTATATGGCATCCGACCCGCCGATAATGATCCGTCCGTCGGCACTGGGGATCATATAATTAAACAGCTCCCTGTAATCTGAAATGCCCTGCCGGTTTTGCCAGCCGATAGCCTGCCATTGCTGATCACTTAAAGGTTCAGTGGCAATCACATAGGTATACAGGGGAAATACCCGGTTTTGAAAAAATCCTAATTTATGGGAATAGGCGTTGGTGGCAATCACAAGGACAGGTGCTTTTACATCTCCCAGTTCCGTATCCACATGATTGACTTTACCGGGGATCACACGGGTTACAAGGGATCGCTCCCTGATTTCAACCCCCATATCTTCAACAATTTTTTTCATCCCCCGTGCCAGTTTCGCCGGATTAAGGGTCGCGCCATGGTCCATTTTGAGGGCCGCAATATATCTTGGGGATTTAATTTCCTTTTCAAGATCTTTTCCATGGAGCATTTCAACATTAAGTCCCCAATCCTTGAAAATTCTGTAATCCCTTTCCATGACTTTGACCTGCCCTTTATTCATGGCAGTGTCCAGCATTCCCATTTCATCAAAATCACAATCCAGGCCATAAACACTGATAAATTCTTTAATTTGATCAAGGCCCTGCAGGCTGACTTTCAGGTTTCTTTTACGGGCATGCGTATCCTTACAATTCACATCTATCAACGAGGTTGCAACACAAAAACCGCCGTTTCTGCCGCTGGCGCCATAACCGCAGCAGGCACCTTCCAGTATCATGATTTTTTTATCGGCAAATTTTTTATGGATATTATAAGCTGCTGAAAGTCCGGTATAGCCACCGCCGATAATCACGATATCCGCTTGATGGCTGCCGCGCAGGGGTTGGTTAATAATTTCATTTTCCAGGCCGGCAGCTTTAAACCAGAAGTTGTCCAGAAAATATTCATAAATACTGGGGGGTTCTAATCCCAGCCGCCTGTTGTAAATTGAAGAAAAATGTTTCATATAAAAATTCCCCCGGTATTCCAGTCACGCCCCCAGCACGTTATTGTATTTCCAATCCCAGTACGCCGTGATTTTGGAACCGGCCTCAATGGATGAATTATAATGGATGGCGCGATTTAAATGGACGGTCAAATCATCACTACTGTCATTGAGCTCAATGGTGAGTTCACTGAATTCGCCCTGGTAGAATGTTTCTTTCACTTTCCCCTGGAATACGGTGTACTGATCCCGGGAAAGTTTTTGATTGTCGGGCGGGTCCCGGGAAATGGAAATCAGCTCGGGATGAATCGAAAATCCGGTTATATTTTTTTGGGCAATCCCGTTTTTTTTCGGTACAAAAATTTTTTGCCCGCTGTCTGTTTTTAATTCAAGCCGGTCATTTTCTCCGGCTTCCACCCTGCCTTTGAAAATATTGGTTGCACCGATGAAAGAAGCGACAAACTGTGATTTCGGTGTTTCATAAATGTCCCGGGGACTGCCCATCTGGATCACGGCACCATTTTTCATAACGGCAATTTTGTCGGACATGCTCAACGCCTCTTTCTGATCATGGGTCACGTTCAAAAAGGTAATCCCCACTTCTCTCTGGATTCTCTTTAATTCGGTCTGCATCTCTTTTCTCAGCTTGCGGTCAAGTGCTGCCAGGGGTTCATCAAGCAAAAGAATTTTGGGTTTGAGCACCAGGGATCGGCTCAGGGCAACCCGCTGCTGCTGACCTCCGCTGAGCTGGGCAGGAAGCCTTTTCCCCATTCCGGTCAGGTTGACGAAGTCTATGGCTTCATTCACCAGTTTTTGAATCTGGTTTTTGGGCAGCCGTCTTTCCGTCAATCCAAAGGCAATGTTGTCAAACACCGTCATATGGGGGAAAAGCGCATGCTGTTGAAACACAATATTGCACTCTCTTTTATCGGGGGGAAGGTGGTTGACTTTTTTTCCTCCTAAAATAATGTCTCCCAGGTTGGGGCGCTCAAAGCCGGCAACTATGCGCAACAGCGTAGTTTTACCGCAGCCGCTCGGCCCCAGCAGAGAAAAAATCTCTCCCTTTGGAATCTCAATACTCACAGCATCAACGGCGAGCAGATCGCCAAACCGTTTGGTTACATTCTTTATTTCGAGAACCGGTTTTGCCTTGTCATTTTCTATTGATGTCATATTAAATTTTTCCTGTCTTAAAATCTTTTGTTCTTATTTTCCAGTGCCATACTAAGCAGAAGCAGGGTAATTGAAATCATCATGAGTATGGTTCCGATACAGTTAATCGTTGGCGTTGCACCAAATCTTAACTGGGAAAATATATAGATCGGCAAGGTGGCGTTCCCCACACCTGCAACAAAATAGGTGATCATAAAGTCATCAAACGACCAGGGAAAAATTACCAGTGCGGATGCCCCGATGGCCGGCAGCAAAAGCGGCAGCGTGATCCTGAAAAAGGTCCTGATCTTTGATGCACCCAGATCCTGGGCTGCCTCCTCCCATGCCCAGTCGATCCGCTGCATTCTGCCGAGAATGATAAAAACAGCCAGGGGCGCGGTCCAGGAAAGCTGGGCAATAACGATGCTGAAATATCCCAAAGGGACATGTACGATCCGTTCAAAATAAACCAGCAAAGAACCACCCATGACAACACCGGGCAAAACAATGGGGACCAGGATGGCGATCCTCAGCATTCTCTTGAATCTGAATTGTAATTTATAGAATCCGTATGCACCCAGTGTACCGATAATACAGGAGAAAATGACCACAACTACCGATACCGCCAAGCTCCTGAACAAGGCATCGTGCAATTGTGAATTATCAAGAAGGGTGCGGTACCATTTGAAAGTAAATTTTTTCCAGACCACCCCCAATTTGCTCTCATTAAAGGAAAAAATTACAACAACGAGAACCGGTACCCAAAGGATAAAATAGACCAGTCCGGTGATGACCTTAAGCAATATATTATCTTTTTTCATATGACCTTCTCCAATGCGTCTTCCCCGCCTTTTTTGATGATGATGAAAAGAACAAGAATCAATATGGCGGTCAGGACAACACCGAAGGCACTGCCTCCCGGAATATCGCCCGCGGTTATATACTTATGGGTGACCAGGTTTCCAACCATCATCACTTTTGAACCACCCAGAAAAGTCGGTACCAGGTAATCACCCAGTGCCGGAATAAAAACCAGAATTGTTCCGGCAAAAACGCCTCCCTTGGTCAGCGGGAGTATCACCCTGAAAAACCGACGGATGGGAGTTGCCCCCATGTCGGTGGCGGCTTCAAGAAGCGCCGGGTTAAGGCCTTCCAAAGAAGCATAAATCGGCAGAATCATGTACGGCAGCGAATAATAAACCAGTCCGAACATGACGGCAAATGGCGAATACAACATACGGATGGGTGAATCAATCAGGCCCGTACCCATCAGAATATTATTGATCACCCCCATATTGCCCAGCATGGTTTTAACGGCATAGATTCGAATGATAACCGCCGTGGTTTCCGGGATGATCAGCATGAGAATGAGAAAGGCTTTCCACCGGCCGCCGTACTGGGTAATGTAATAGGCCACCGGAAACGCAATAATAATGCACAGAATATTGGTTTGAACCGCATAGTAGAAAGATCTTAAAAAAATTTCCCCGTAAGCTCCGGAAAATGCATTGATGTAGCTCTGTAATGAAAAAGAGTTGGTCATCAAACCATCATCCCCTAATTTCAAAAAACTGAAAAACAGTGTAATAAGAAGGGGTAAAAAAGTAAAAAGGACAACCAGCAATGTGAGAGGCCCGATGAGAATGGAGAACTCAAGATCAAAAAATCTTTTTTTGTGTATGGGTGTGTCTTCAGAGATCACTTCATCCATTGAGTGATCTAATGTGCGGTTCATTTAATTTTCTCCTGGAAATAAAGCCCTTAAAAACCTGAAGCCTGCAGTAAAATTGATGCGGCGGACAACAGAAAGTTCCTGTCCGCCGCACCGGTTTTTTTTGTTTCATCAATACGGATTAAAATGCTTACCTTTTTATCTTTTCCCAGATTTTAGCCCTGAGAGCGCGGCCTTTACCTACGGCTGCTTCATAATTTGGCAGTATGCATTTTTTTAAGTATTCCGATGAAAGAGACATGGCCGGGAATGACTTGACCTTATCTGAAAGCATATGGGGTGTTGCTTTATGGGTGGGGGCATACCCGATCCCTTCTATCAGTTTTACATGATTTTCCGGGCTCCAGATCCAGTTTAAAAACAGGTGGGCGGCGGCAGGGCTTTTCCCGCCCTTGGCAATGGCAATGGAATCAAATCCCATCATGGTGCCTTCCCTGGGTAATGACAATTTAATTCCTGGGACCTCTTGGGCAGTCCAATAGACATCACCGGCCCACATGACGGACAGAACGGTTTCCTGCTCAGCAAACAGGCGCGTGGGGTAGGCATCATAGGCTATCAGGTTCGGTTTTTGTTTGAGCAGCAGGTCCGTGGCTTCTTTCAGCTCTTTTTCATCACAGGAGTTAGGGTTGTAACCCAGATACATCAATGCGGAACCAACCGCCTCATAGGAATCGTCGAGGGCGGTCATCCTGCCTGCGAATTCGTTCTTTTCAAAAACAATCTTCCAGGAATCCAGATCTTTGGTATTGGGGTCGACTATGTTCGAATTATAGGCTATTCCGGTTATATAAATACTTAAAGGGGCATAATATTCAAAATTCGGGTCGAATTCCGTCTTTTTAAAGTCGTCCATGATGTAATTGTCAACATTGGGGATCCATTCATGATTCAGTTTTTTTAATGCGCCAAATTCTTTCAACAGCATAAAAGAACCGGAACCTATACTGACGATATCATACGGCACTTCCGGATTCAGCCTGAATTTTGTGTTCATTTCCTCTGTGCTGCCATAGTTGTCCCGGATAATTTTAATTCCGTATTTTTTTTCAAAACCCGTGTATAACTCTTCAGGCCACCATTCCGCCCAATCGTAAATGCGGAGTACGCCCTCTGTTTTAGCCTGGGCAATACATGCTTCGGGTGGTTCAAAATTCGAGTAGTTATCCGCGGCACAAACAGGCTGAGATATGGCACACAGCAGGATGAAAGTGATCATTGCAAAAAAAATCGTACTTTTTCTCGGGAATGTTTTCATTGTTGCCTCCAAGTTTATGGTTAAATTAAAGTGGGACATGTCCATCATTGTCAAAATGAGCATTTCAGAAAATTATATTTGTTTTAGTATAAAGCGGCTGTATCGGGGTGTTTTTAATTATTCATTCGCTCATTTCCGATAATTGTTCAACCCGGGTTTTGATCTGGTCTATCACCTCCTTTTTTACTGCCGTATAAAGGCGGGCTGGTAAGATGCTATAATTGCAACGCCCCTACTGACAGAATGATGTAACATTTTTAGGGAGGAGATTCCGCAACTGTAACCGCTATCCCGCACCTGGGACAGAATGATGTTGATGAATTCGGCTTGAATGAGCGTTACAGTATTTTGTTGCTTTTCGTCAAAAAGGCCCGTTACATTATTTGGATCTTATAACGCGGTTGGAAAGATTTTTTCATATCTGCAATTCTTAAGCATTATGTAGAGCTTAACAGGGATGTTCTTTTTTCAGATCGGATTTGACATAGATTTGGCATAGATTTAACTTTTATTTTTAATAAATTTCTAGTCGAAGATACTAACAAAAACAAAAAATGGTGTTAATACAGAAGAAATTCAAACTGCGGATAGACTTTTATGGCGGACAATTTACAGAAGTTGTTCGCCGGCCCATGTTGATTTTGACGGGAAGCCGCCTTGAAGCAGTTTTTCCATTAAATCATCCGTGGCATTATCAGGATTAATCGATAATTCATTTTTCAGCTTTGCCCTTAATTGTTTATAGACTCTGGGTATTTCATTCCGGTTTCCGGAATAGACACAGGCTATCATCAATAATCTATATGCGGATTCACAGCAGGGATCATGCTCAATAAGTTTTTTTGAACTTTGCCGTGCCTTATGGTAATCACCAATATCCAGATAAAGTTTAGTTGAAGCATGCAAAATGAATCGAAATTTCTTTTTCAGGGAGACCCTCTCCTGATTGATCAGATCATCATATAAGTCAAAGTCAATGAAATCTCCCTTATACAGGTCTGCCGCCGCTTCAAACATTTGCAAAGCTGCCGGAGTATCATTTTTCTGAAGCCCTTTTTTTCCCAGGGAATAATAATTTTCAAATATATCCGCGTCCAGCCAGTATGTATCCTTTAAAAGCCGGATATTTTCCCCTTCAGATTCAATAAAATCATGCTTTGTTCCAAGCAGATTACGCATACGAAATAAGAGGTTATGTAAATTTGTCCGGGCTGACTTTATCGGGTAATTCTGCCAGAAAGTGTTGTAAATGACCTCCTTTGGCACATATGATTTTCGATGAACAATAAGAAATTTTAACAGCCGGCTCAACATCTTCTGCCGGTTCAAATTAAATCCCGGAATATCCTGCCCATCAATTTTTAAATGCAGTGTCCCGAATGTGTAGATCTTGATACAAATATCAGTTGAATCTGTTTCAGATCCTGAAGTGGTCAGCCGGTCATCCCCGAGATACGATTTATAATTAGACCGCTGCTGATTCAAATGCTGAACAAGTTTACTGCCGGATCTATCCTCAATCTCTTTTAAAAGATCATTATTGTCGGC
The DNA here is from genome assembly GCA_002084545.1 of Desulfobacteraceae bacterium 4572_123. Classification (GTDB taxonomy): domain Bacteria; phylum Desulfobacterota; class Desulfobacteria; order Desulfobacterales; family 4572-123; genus 4572-123. The sequence continues at coordinate 31,204 of NBLJ01000007.1, forward strand.
CTGGAGTCCTTCAACTTCATGTTCTATCAACACTTTTTCCATCAGACTAAAATACTTTTCAGACGCTTTTTTATTATTATTCCTGTCGTGCAATACGCCCATCATGGCATAACCCGACGCAACAGCCAGCGGGAACTTGCTTTCCGGGGCCTCTTTTATAAAATTATCAAGTGTCTTACACACCTCGGAATCGTTTCCAATAAACAGACTGGCTTCTGCATAATACAAATATGTATCCGGATAATAAAAGAGAAAATATTTATGATTTTCTCTTTGTTTAAGGCGGTTGCAATAATATTCAACCTTTTCTCTGTCTTTTGCAAGGTAAGCGCTTCTCAATTGGGCGAAAAACATAAACCCCTGTTTGAAATACGAATCAGTGGCCGGGTATTCATACAATATTTTATCAATAATCTGTTCACATTCAGAGAGCTCTTCAGGAATACGATAACAATAATAAAGAACAGCATATAAGTTATAACGAAATGTAGAATCCTGATCAAGAAGTGCCAGCGCTTTATCAACCTCTTTTTTTGCCTTGTTGCTGGAACCCATAATGAGAAGGGTATCTGCTTTATGGTAACGTATCAGGGGCTCATAAATATGGTAGTATAACTTTTTGTGAATGATTTGAAGCGATTTGTCATACTGCAGCAGGGCTTTTTTAAATTTTCCGCGGTCATTATAGAGGCGGGCCATTGCCAGCCGGGAAAAAATTAATACTACCTCATCTTTCAGTTCAAATGCATGCTCTTCAGTATCAAGTATTACTTCAAATGCCCGGTCATATTCCAGAAAAATCCACCATTTCCCCAGACTGATCCACATGTCTAAAATCTTGGTTGAGCGTAACTTGAGCTTTGATTTATTCACTTCAAGAAAAACCTGGGCATCTTCAATGAGTTTTAATAAATCATTATTGTATTCTTCATAATACATGTAATTTATCAGTAGTTCAGAGTAAATTGCGGCAATCCGGTCCAATTCATTTTGAGAAGAAAATTTCCCGATAAGAGAAAACAGCTTGTCACGGGCAGTGAAAGGAAAAGTCAAATGTGTTGATAGGTGATAGTAATATTGTATTAACAGGTTGCCGCATCGTAAATCATCCGGTAAAACTTCAATATTAGATCGAATCCGAACGTAGTCACCTTGATCCAAAAGAGATGCCGCTTCGTTTAAAAATTGAGATGCTGCATCTTCGTATTCATTTCTTGAGATAGCATCTTCAAAAGATAACATTGGAGAGTGCCTTTATTTAGAGGAAGCTGAAAAAACATTATTGCTGTTATCAGTAAGTCGTATTGAACCATCATATCAAGGCGTGTTTTTAAGCATAATATATGAAACAAAAATAATTGCAAGATGAGAAAAAGAGGAATCAGCATAAAAATGCCAGGTGGTGCCACTCGCAAAGTGACCTGCCCCTTCCACCCCATCCCATCCATACGCGACAACCAGCGGACTGGCCGTGTTCGTCACCGACTATGAAACCGGTGAATATCGACATTCTATCCGCCCTCAGAGAACGTCCCCTGAACAGAATGCATTTCATGGATCATGCCGCCTTGCCGGCCGTGCAGGCAGCAACAAAATAAATGGGGTCCCGGCCAGACCTAAAATTGCACTTACCGCCAGGGCAGACTGCATCCCGATATGGTCCGCCAACCATCCAACCGAAACCGTTACCCCGGCCAGAACAAGAAAACTGATGCCCATGTACAGTCCATTTGCCATACCGCGATGATCGGCACTATGATCCTGAACAATGGCCAGTTCGATGGGAGCGATGGTAAACAGCGTAAGGCCCAGCAAAACAAGAAACGGTATAGTCAGCCAGTCGGGAGCGTATAAGAAACCCAGGGTCAACAAAGAGGAAAACGGTATGGCAACAGCCAGAACTCGTCTGCGGCCTAGTCTATCGGACAAGGTCCCTCCAACCAGGGTCCCCAGGGCACCGAAGCCTTGCATCACAGCCATGGCAAAACCGGCAACCCAGAGGCTTTTGCCGCTGGAAACCATAAAAGTAGGAAGAAAAGCGGAAAGACTTGAGACCATCAAAGAATCGGCAATTAAAATTCCGGTCAAGGGCAGCATCACTCTGCGCAGGCTGTGCAACGTTCCGGCCAAATCACTGTTTGATTTCGAGGCCATTCTGAAATCGGTCCCTTTGAGTTGTAAATGGAGAAGAAATGAGGATAGTAATCCCAGGAGCATCACCGGGTAACAATTTTCAAACCCCCAGTAAGAGACCGCCCAAACTCCAAGAATGGGCCCTAATGTGCGGGCCATCTCTCCACCGGTCATCCAGAAACTCATACCGCGCCCCAGATTTGAACCGGCAACTTGTGCGATCATTACCGGCCCCACCACATGAAACATGGAGGCGCTGAATCCGACTAAAAACAGCAACAGGCAGACAGCGGAGTAAGAGGGCGCCACTCCCAGAAGACTCATGCCGACAGCAGTAATGGCCGGGCCCCAGATCGCAAAGCGGGACAGATCGACACGGTCGGAGATAATTCCAAAAACAGGATTTAGCAGACTGGGAGCCCTGAAAAACACAGTAAATGCACCTGCCAGCGCCATGCTCAGGGAAAATTTGGCGATCAAGAGCGGCAGAAAAACCGCAAGAAAGCCGGAGAAAATATCATGTGAAAAATGCCCCGCGGATATTAACACAATTTTTCGAAATTGAAACCCGCTCAAATTCTCAGTCATAATCAGCCCCCGGATAGATCTTGTTGGGATAAGCTTCCACCTGTCTCCCGAACATTTTTTCAACTGTCGGCGTATAAGTTCCGTCTTCGCGGTAAATGATCAGCGGCGGAGCTATTTTCATTCCCGGACGTCCGCCCTTGACGCCTTCGATAACCATCAGCTTTGCATGTGTTTTTTGGCTGGAATGAATCATGCACAGCCATTTCGGTTCAATGCCGGCACTGCTCATCCGGGTTAATATATCGGCCATCCTCTCGGCCGGATAAATAACGACAAACCTCCCCGCCCTCTTCAGCAAACGCAGGGCCGTCATTATAACGCCTTCAAGGGTAATATTGATTTCGTGTCTGGCAAGGGCCTTTTGAGAATCCGGATTGATCCTTCCCGATCCTGATTTGCGGTAGGGTGGATTGCTGATCACCAGGTCCACGGGTCCGCCCACGAATCCGGTTGTCAGAGTTTTCATATCCACCTGCAAAATCGTAATTTGATCCTGCATATGATTTGCGGAAACATTGTCTTTGGCGGCAATTACAAGTTCCTGCTGCAGCTCGATCCCATACAGTCTGATGTCAGGATATTTGTAGGCCAGCAGCAGAGACACGATGCCGCATCCAGCTCCTAGATCGACAACACGTTCACCCGGACGGACCACGGCAAGGTGGGCCAACAGTACCGCATCAATGGAAAACCTGTATCCATGCCGACTCTGTTTGACGCTTAGCTGGCCGTTAAAAAATGTATCTGTAGTGTAAATCGACATACAAATCTTCCTCATATAGCCTGTCACATAATTAATATGGGGCAACCTGCAAGGCCAAATTGATCATGGACAATGCACCGGAAAATAATTAGCCCGACCGCATGGTGGCTCCGATGGTTCCAATTTTAAACTTAATCTCCTCCACCAGATCCTGGCCCAGTGCATCATTGATTTTGACAATTATATCTTTTTTTAAAAACTGGAGATGATGTATCCAGGTTGAACTGCTCACCTTGACAATCAATATTTTCCCTTTGAATGCTTCCGGCTGCGCATCAGCGGCAATAACTGCGCCTACGGCGGCATCCCAGAGATCCCAGACACGGATTAATGTCTGATCCGAATGCCCTCGGCAGGACTGCAGTACCCGGGGAAGAATACGACCGATGGCAACAGGGGGCCCGTATTTTGTTTTCCTTTGCATATCAGGCAAAATACCCAAGAAAAACTCCCTTATAAATTCCAATCATCTCGTCACAATCATAAATTACTTCTTCTGTTGCGGCAAATAGCGAAGTAACAACGAGATGCGCCATATCCTTTACCGATGCCGATTTTTTGGATTTTTCTTGACTTGCAGGAATACGTAATTTAAAAATACACCATTATGGAAAAAATTCGGGGCAGATTCAAATAGACGTCAATCAACAATCGCGCCTGCCTCCATAATACTTGACATTTAGAAATACAAACTTTCCGCCTCCGAAATTGATATCTAAATCCGGGGTGCAGGGACAAACAATTTACAACGAACAGTTAACGGAGCTGTCATTATGAGTTGGGACTGGGAAAAACTTAAAGAACAGCAACAAAGCAAAGGCGGAGGCGGGGGCGTTCCGCCACAGGTAGATGACATTGTAAACAAATTCAAGGAGTTCAAACTGCCGGGCGGCCCCATATTGTTGCTTCTCATTGTGGCTGCACTGCTGGCTTCCTCTACTTTTTATACGGTGGGAGTCGATGAAGTAGGAGTTGTACAGCGCTTTGGCAAATTTATCAGAACCAGCCAGCCCGGCCTTAATTTCAAATTACCGGCCGGCATTGAAAAAGTTACCAAAACCAAGGTAAGAAGGGTGTATAAAGAGGAATTCGGTTTTCGATCCCTTCGTGGCAGCAGCCAGGAACGGTTTTCGTCGCAAAGTTCAGATGCCAACGTTGCCCTCATGCTCACCGGCGACCTGAATGTTGCCATTGTACCCTGGATCGTGCAGTACCGGATTAAAGACCCCTATCAATACCTGTTCAAGGTTCGGGATATCCGAAAACTTTTACGGGACATGTCAGAAGCGGCCATGCGGCTGGTTGTCGGCGACCGCAGCATCAACGAAGTCATCAGCAAACGTGAACAGATCGCGGTTGAAGCCCGGCATGTGCTGCAGAAGGAACTGGATATCGCTGAAAGCGGAATCCATATTGTCACAATCGAGATGAAAAAAACAAATGTGCCCGGACCTGTACAAAACTCTTTCAATGAGGTCAATCAGGCGACCCAGGAAAAAGAGCAGATGATCTACCAGGCAAAGGAAGACTACAATAAGGCGATTCCGGCTGCCAAGGGTGAGGCCGAAAGAACCATCAAGGCTGCTGAAGGTTATGCCCTGGACCGTGTTAACCGCGCCAAGGGAGATGCATCCCGGTTCACGGCCCTGTATACCGAATATACAAAGGCCAAGGATATTACCAAACGGCGCATGTATCTTGAAACGATAGAGGAACTTTTTCCCAAACTGGGTCAAAAATATATTGTCGATTCCGATCAGAAAAATCTTTTACCCTTACTTAATATTGGAAAACAGGACGGTGCTAAATAATGAAATCTAAAAGCATTATTCTAATCATAGCGGTATTAGTGGCTATATTGGGGTTTACCTCGGCTTACATCGTCGATGAAACAGAGCAGGTCGTTGTCACCCAGTTCGGACGGGTTGTAGGATCTCCAAAACTGGCACCGGGGCTCTATTTTAAACTTCCGTTTATTCAAAACACGACCTATTTTCCCAAAAATCTACTGGAATGGGACGGTGACCCGGGGCAGATTCCAACCCTTGATAAAACCTACATATGGGTAGATGCTTTTGCCAGATGGAAAATCGTAGACCCGATTAAATTCTTCCAGACGGTCAACAACACGGCCAGTGCGATGGGGCGCCTTGATGATATTCTTGATCCGGCGGTTCGCAATTTTGTGACATCCTACGAATTGATTGAGACCGTCCGGAATACCAATCGCGTAATGGATACATTTGAAATCGGACTGGCGGCAAACGATGCAACAGGCACCGCTACGCCAAAAACTGCCGAGGGCCACCCCAGATATGACATAAAGACAGGAAGGGAAAAGCTCACCGAGGGGATCATGAAACAGGCCCAGCCGAAACTGCGCCCCTTTGGCATCGAAATTGTCGACGTCAAGATCAAGCGGATTAATTACGTGGAACAGGTCAGGAAATCCGTTTACGGCCGGATGATTGCCGAACGAAATCAGATTGCGGAAAAATTTCGTTCAGAGGGCCAGGGTGAGGCACGAAAAATTCTGGGTGAAAAGGAACGTGATTTAAAGCAGATCACATCCCAGGCTTATAAAACCGCCCAGGAGATCAAGGGCAGGGCCGATGCCGAAGTGACCAAACTGTTTGCTCTGGCATATGGGGTTGATCCTGAATTTTATTCGTTTTCCAAGACCCTTGAAACTTACAATAAGGCCCTGGATAAAAATATCTCCGTCGTACTTTCAACGGATTCGGAATTCCTGAAATATCTTAAAGGGTATACCAAATAGCAGACACCCCTGAAACAGAAAAAGCACCGCATTTTTGCCATAGTGCTTTTTCTGTTTCAGTAATTTATTCCAGTCAGCATTATTTACCCTTTCTACGCTGATGCCGAGTGCGGGCTAAAAGCTTTCTGTGCTTATGTTTTCGCATTTTCTTTCTTCGTTTTTTTACGACGCTGCCCAACTGATCACCCCCATTCTTTATTTAATAAAATGTATAAAAAATTTAGATAACACTATTTATTATCATTTGTCCATGTTTTTTTTACATAATCGGGAGATGGCGGGACAAAGTATGAACTTTCTTTGCGGGCTAAAAAAAATGGAAAAAAAATTCAGTAAAAAACAGATTACGGCGGTTAATAACTCGGTAACCATGGCCGAAGAATTGGTCAGCAATTACTATAAATTATCGGCGGCCCAATGGCTTCGCCAGAAGTATGATGTAAAAACAGTTGCCGACCTCGCCCCGAAAGAGATAGTTAAAGGTCCCTTCGCCCAGATTGTCCGCTATAAGGGGCAGCGCCGGGATACCGCACTGGGCAGCGCCACCTATGATTTTTACAAAATATGTCTGCAGGATCATGCTATTATTGACACACTGAAAAAATTCAACGCTTTGCGCATTTTCCCCTTTACCCTCTATATCATTACTCATGAGCTGATTCATATTGTCCGATTCAGCAAATTTTTACAAAACTTCAGTGCTTCCTCCGCGGAAAAAATGGCCGAAGAAATTCGTGTGCACAAAAAAACCAACAAGATCCTGCAACCCGTTCAGGTTCCAGGCTTAACATCTACGCTTGATTTCTTTGTCAACTGGCACTCATCCCTTGATGACCTGGCCGGCAACTGATCCAAACGGGTTCAGGACCCGGATAGGTAATCGCAGACTCCGAAAACAGGTTCCCGTTTTAAGCGCTGATGCATCCTCATCCCCCTGGCTGCGTACAAAAGCTTAAAATATACCTCCACAAAGCCGCCCTTTAACAAAAAACGGATAAATTGGCCCGGAATCTGTCGGATTACGGCCTTGACAATCGATTATTTCAAACTATATTTAAATCAAATCAAAAATAGCGGAGGTTTTGTAAATGCCCATCTATGAATATGAATGCGCCGAATGCGGTAATAAAGAAGAGGTGCTTCAAAAATTTTCCGACCAGCCGTTAACCACATGTAACAAATGTTCCGGCAAACTGCACAAACTCATTTCACACAGCAGTTTCCATCTCAAGGGATCCGGATGGTATGTCACGGATTATGCCGATAAATCAAAACAAACTAAATCCCGGGAAAAATCTCCGGAATCAAAAGCATCCGATGCAAAATCAACCAAAACAAAAACGTCTGACGTAAAAACTACCAAAAACTCTGAAAAAAAACAGAAAAATATAAATCAACCTTCCTGAGTTCAAAAACAGGTAAGATACAAATAAAATGCAAAAATGAATAAAAATTTATTTCAACCATTCTTTACAACTAAAAATGTATGCTTATAGTTTGATACAAACAATAGTATCTCTTCGAGATCGTGCGGCCCGCATACAACAACATTTTTTTTATCTATCGTAATCTTAATTGATTAAAAAAAGGAGAAAGTAAATTATGAAACTCAGACCACTGCAGGATCGAATTCTAGTAAAGCGTGTTGAAGAGGAAACAAAAACCAGGGGAGGAATCATCATTCCTGATTCAGCCAAGGAAAAACCGGCCGAGGGAATCGTTGTAGCAGTCGGCAACGGCAAACTGGCGGATGATGGGAAAAGAGTTCCCCTTGAAATTAAAAAAGATGATCGCATTCTCTTTGGCAAATATTCCGGTACAGAGGTAAAAGTCGAAGATGAAGAATACCTGATCATGCGCGAAGACGACATTCTGGGCGTAATCGAATAAAAATATTTTTTACTACGGAGGAAAAATAGATATGGCTAAACAGATTAAATACGATATGAAAGCCCGCGAAGCAATGCTGAACGGGGTAAGAACACTTGCTGAAGCTGTTGTTGTAACACTGGGACCCAAGGGCAGGAACGTCGTCATCGACAAATCATGGGGCTCGCCTACGGTAACTAAAGACGGCGTAACAGTTGCCAAAGAGATCGAACTGGCAGACAAATTCGAGAACATGGGCGCTCAGATGGTTAAGGAAGTGGCCAGCAAAACAAGTGACATGGCCGGTGACGGTACGACAACCGCAACCGTGCTTGCAAGAGCCATTTATGAAGAAGGCCAGAAACTGGTTGCCGCCGGCAACAATCCCATGTCCATTAAACGCGGTATCGATCAAGCCGTGGAAGTTGCAGTTCAAGAGCTTGCCAAACTCAGCAAGCCCACTAAAGATCAGCGTGAAATTGCCCAGGTCGGCACCATTTCCGCCAATAACGATGAAACCATCGGCAACATCATTGCCGAGGCTATGAATAAAGTCGGCAAGGAAGGCGTCATCACCGTTGAAGAAGCCAAAAGCATGGATACAACCCTTGAGGTCGTTGAAGGTATGCAGTTTGACCGCGGTTACCTTTCCCCCTACTTTGTAACCGACCCTGAAAAAATGGTCGTTTCTCTGGAAGACCCCTACATCCTGATCAACGAGAAAAAGATCAGCAACATGAAAGATCTGCTGCCCGTGCTGGAGCAGGTTGCCAAAATGGGCAAACCTTTGATGATCATCGCAGAAGATGTGGACGGCGAAGCCCTGGCCACACTGGTTGTCAACAAACTGCGCGGCACACTGCAGATCGCGGCAGTCAAGGCCCCGGGCTTTGGTGATCGCCGCAAGGCAATGCTCGAAGACATCGGCATTCTCACCGGCGGCCAGGTCGTTTCCGAAGATCTGGGAATCAAGCTCGAGAACCTGACCCTTGCAGACCTTGGTACAGCCAAACGCATTTCCATCGATAAAGACAACACCACAATTGTAGACGGCGCCGGTGAACGTGAAGCCCTGGAAGGCCGGGTAAAACAGATCCGTGCCCAGATCGACGAAACTACATCTGATTACGATCGTGAAAAACTCCAGGAACGCCTTGCCAAACTCATTGGCGGTGTTGCCGTGATTAATGTCGGTGCCGCAACCGAAACTGAAATGAAAGAAAAAAAGGCCCGCGTTGAAGACGCCCTGAACGCCACCCGTGCCGCCGTGGAAGAGGGAATCGTTGCCGGCGGAGGAGTTGCACTGGTTCGTTGCATCCCGGCCCTGGAAAAACTTGAAATCAGAGCCGACGAAAAATTGGGCGTCAATGTAATCATGCGTGCCGTGGAAGAACCGTTGCGCCAGATTGCCAACAATGCCGGTCATGAAGGTTCAGTTGTAATCGACAAGGTCAAAAACAGCGAAGGTGCGATGGGCTACAATGCCGATACCGACACCTATGAAAACCTTATTGATGCCGGTGTCATTGATCCTACCAAGGTTGCCCGCTTTGCACTCCAGAATGCCGGCAGCGTGGCAGGTCTGATGCTGACCACCGAGGCCATGATCGCCGATAAACCTGAAGACAAACCCGAACCGGCCATGCCTCCTGGAGCAGGCGGAATGGGTGGAATGGGCGGAATGGGCGGAATGGGCGGAATGATGTAATCCCACCACTCATTAATAAAACGGCGGATGGACACTATGATACTGCTGTCCGCCGGTTTAAAAATCTGATAACAAAAAAGTCTTCCCGCATTTTATCGCGGGAAGACTTTTTTTGTTTTAAGGTACCGGCATGGAAAACCTTGACAAACAGATTGCAAACAGAGTACTGATATATAACATAATATTGAGGTGTTCGGGAATATTTTCCCTCTACCTCTAAAAATTCTGAAATTCAGTATCCAAAATCGCCTTATTTATTAATAAAAAATGGGGAAACCAATGAAACTAAAAGTAAGACTGCATATGATCATGTTCTGTTTCATCTTAGCCGCAATAACTGCTTTTTGCCGGACAGCTCTTTTTGCACAGGAAAATAAAATTGCGCTTACCCATGAAGCCGGTTTTTACTATACCATCAATAAAGGAGATACCCTGTGGGACCTGTCGGACCAATTTTTTGATTCACCCTGGGTATGGCCTGATCTGTGGAATAAAAACCGCCAGATACCCAACCCGCACTGGATTTACCCCGGAGAACGTATCCGGCTTTATCAGGGTGAAGGTACCGATAAACTGACCCTGACACCCCCCATACAGCCATCATCAAATACGCAAATGGCAACTCCGGAGAAAATGCCGTTCTATCTGTATACCTCCATCGACCAGGTCGGATTTATCAAAAAAACAGCGGTTTCCGCAAACGGGTCCATTTTTAAAGTCGATGGTGACCATGATATGATCAGCACCGGAGACATGGTTTATGTTCAGCCCGCATCCGGCAAATCACTCATACCTGGCAGTCGTCACACAGTTTACCGCACCATGGTACCTGTCACCGATAGTCCATTGTAATTGATACATACCGTGAAATCAAAATCGGCGACAGCCTGCTGCCGTTTCGGCCCAGGAATTCTGAAATTCCCCTTAAACCCAGCCCCAGGAACATAAAAGCCCTGGTGATCGTTTCAGAAGAACATGCGCAACTGATCGGTGAAAACACAACGGCGTTTATCGACAAGGGAAGTAAAAACGGAATTGAGCCCGGCCAGCAATATAGTGTTTATTACCAGGATACGAAAAAACTTGATGCGACCTCGGATGAGACCATACTCTTGAACCCGGTAAATTTCGGCACGCTTCTGGTTCTGCACACCGAAGAAACAACCTCCACGGTTATTGTCACTTATTCAAATAAAGATATTCACCCCGGAGATAAAGTCTGCAGCCCGATGCAGTAAGAGGTGGGAAATCGGAGGACAGAAGTCGGAAGTAACTTCATCACTCCTGCCCCCAGGTAACCCGGAGTACTTCCTGATAAGTTGTCTCTCCATTTAACAGTTTTTCGATGGCATTTTCCCTGAGAGTAACCATGCCCTCCTGCCTGGCCTTTGCGGACAGACTTTCCAGATCGGTTGCAGGGTTCGTCATTTTTTTAAGTGCTTCGGAATACGGCAACACCTCAAGGATAGCCGTTCGACCAAAATAACCGGTTCCCCGGCACCGTGGACATCCTTTGCCCCTGGCAAGATGAAGCAATCCTGTCCGGCCGACTTGCAGCCCCATGGCCTTTAATTCGACCGCATCCATCTCAAATATTTCCCGGCACTTGCTGCATACCTTGCGAACAAGACGCTGACTCAATATGCCCACGAGCGTGGCCTTGATCAAAAAAGGCGGCACCCCCAGATCCAGCAGTCGAGTGATGGACGACGGAGCATCATTGGTATGCAGGGTCGATAATACGAGATGCCCGGTCAGGGCCGCCTGAACTGCATTTTCGGCGGTTTCCAGATCACGCATTTCCCCGATCATGATAATATCGGGATCCTGCCTTAATATGTTTCTCAAAATGGTGGCAAAGGTGATCTCTATCGCCGGCTGGACTCCGATTTGATTAAAACTTTCGTGAACCATTTCAATGGGATCTTCCACGGTCGTAATGTTGATTTCAGGGGTTGCAATCTTTCTCAAGGTTGAATACAGAGTCGTTGATTTTCCGCTGCCGGTGGGTCCGCAGACCAGTACGATGCCATGGGGCCGGTTAATGAATCCGTCATAGCGGGCCAGATCCTGATCGGTAAACCCCAGTTTATCAAGTTTCTGAAAAAGAATATCCGGGTCCATGATACGCAGCACAACTTTTTCACCAAAGGCAACCGGGATCGTGGATACCCGTATTTCAATCTCGACATCCCCCTTGTCGGTCTTGATTCGTCCATCCTGGGGCCGTCGTTTTTCGGCCATATCCATCCGTGAAAGATTCTTTATGCGGCTGATAACCGCGGAATGCACATTTTTAGGCAGCTCATAAATCATATGCAGAACGCCGTCGATTCTCATCCGGACAAGACTTTTGTCCCGCTTGGGTTCTATGTGGATATCGCTGGCCCGCTGCTCAAAGGCATGGCTCAGCAGGTGATTCACGGCATTAACTACATGCTGATCATTAGAAGGCAGTTCATCTGCCGATTTTAAACGCACATACTGCTCCAGGTTTCCCAGATCCACGGATGGTGCGGCAAATTGGTGTTCAGCGGCTACAATTGAGCGTTTAAAACCGTAAAATTCGTTAATAATTTTTATAATATCGGATTTAGAGCTTACGACTGTCTTAATTTTCAGATCACTGGCCCGGGCAATATCCTCCATGACCTCGGAGTTAAAGGGATTGGGTGTTGCCACCGTCAGATGCCCGTCACTCACAGCTATGGGTAGTGCCAGATGTTTCATGGCAAAAGAACGGGGGAGTGTGGTTGTCACCACATTAAGATCAAGCTTCAAAGGATCGATTTTAACATACGGGACTTTCCACTCGGCGGCAAGGGCCTGGAAAATCGTATCTTCATCCAGTTGTCCGGATAAGCCGTCGGCCCGGTTCAAATTAAGAGATGCAATAATATCGATAATAGTGACAGGCTGACTGTGATTCTTTTCAAGATGCTGCCGGATCGCTTCTTTTTTTGATAATATTTCAAGAGCCCGAGCCTTGCCGAGCAGCTTATTTTTGATAAGTATACTAAAAACCTTTTTTGCAGAAAACAACCTGTTTGACTTTTGAGAAATAGGCATTTTAGTTTAACAGCTCCAGATAATTCAAACATCCGTTAGAATTCAGCCGTCCAGGGTGAACCGTACCTACCAAACAGGCGGTATGTTTTTGAAAATTAAGAAGTTGGGAAACTGAAGATTAAAACCTGCAATATCAGGCATTTCGGCTGATGTTTTTTGCAGCCGTTTCGACCCATCCTGAAATACGTTTCACCAGCATCTCATGCCGGACAGTCTCTCTCAGACGCTGGAATCTCCTGATCTTGCTTTTGATCTTTTGTAATAACACCAGATCAGGCTGCCTGCCGATTCGTCCCAATCCGCGAATCAGGATAATCAGATGCTGCAGCAGAACATCGGTATGGTCCGGGCTTTCGGGTTGAACAAACACACTTGATTCGGGATCACCATAAATCTTTACAGCACTGCGCAATACTGTTCGGGCGGTCTTTCCGCCCACCAGGGCCAGGAATATAAATATCTCCCTTTCAAGACTTGCCAGAAACCGAAACGGCATTGCCTGCGATGCTGTCCCCGGAGTCTGGAGAGATTTAACGATTGCCCGATGGATAGTTCGGATCTTGGTTATGAATTTCTCCCGATCACTCTCTATACGCCAGGCAGCATAAGTGACCACTTCACGCTCCAGACCTTCTTTGACCAACAATACTTCTTCGGGAGTAAGTTCAATGTCGAGATTAAGTTCCTTGTTGTATTTGCGCACCAGTAAATTCGCCAGCATCAGCCCATTTCGATCAGCATAATCGATCACTCCGGAATCGGCACAGAAGTCAGCTATCAAAACACGAATGGCCCTTTTGGGCTGATTCATCTTGGCAATCAACAGCTGTAGGGAGTTCAAAAAAGCCACCCGGTCACTGCGAAATCTGGTTTCCTTGAGATACTGCCATAAAAATTCAAATATTTTTTTTTCATGACGAATAAATTCAGAAATATTTCTTTCAAATGGTCCCCTGAGAAAATGTCCCTTATCATCAAAACAGCTCTTTAACAGATCAATAATATCCTTCGTATCTTCAACCGATACATCGAATTCAGCAGCAATAACATCATAATCCCCTGCGTCAAAATCAGCATCACCGCTCACCAGTGCCTTTATTTTTTTACGCGTCAAAGCCCGGGATTTGTAAAACTCGATCTTCTGCAGCAGGTTGTCATTAACCCCGTCAATTACAAATGAATTGTCTCCGTCCTTGATCTTGAGATTATCTCCCCCGACAGCAATATTATCATACACATCATCCCGGACCTGTTCGAGCCGATTTTGAAAATCATCAAACACTTTTTCTATAATATTCAACCCCTTGGGTGATTGCTCCACTGCCGCAAGCAGATCGCTGAGAATGCCGATTTTCTGTCCGAGTTTTCCGGAATCAATTTTGGCAAAATCATCTCCATAGATATTTTTCATTATTTCATTAATTTTTTCCGGAGATTCCACAGCTTCAAGCAATTCCACGGCCAGGCCAAGTTTTTTTTCAACTGTTTTTGAGTCAAGCTTTTCCAGTGTCCGGCCGTAAACTCCCGCCAACACCTTTTCAGCCTTCCCGGGATTACCTTTCTTTCCGGCGGCCATGTTACGAGTTCGGTCTTTCGGGGCTAAATCTCCAGGTTTATCGCCATCGATCATCAACCACTGAACGTTGTTTATTTCAAGGGGCGGTTTGATCAGCTTTTCTTTCAAGCTCTTGACTCCGAAAAAAGCGTTATAAACGCCGGCAAAACGTCGGCCCTCCCCCTCTTTTGCAGCACGTTTCATCCAGGAATCGACTTTTAAAATCAGGGTCTGCATCTGCTCGGAGTTTAAACTGTTTAATCCTGCCACAAGCGTCAGATTCGGATCGGGCTGTTTTTTTTCATCCATTACCGGCTGAATGGAAAAAGATTTCCCCTCGATCTCAAAAACAATGGGCGTATTGGTTTTAATGGCATGGGCATACCTGGAAACAATGTTCAGACAAAGATACATGCGATTTAATTCATTATCGGTTTTTCCGGGCGGATCGATACATAATGTTCGGATTCCCTGATCGGCAAAAACAGCAAAAGCCTTGTCCAGCCGACCGGCAAGATGAGACATGCGAATTCCCAAACGCTTGATCATGCCCGGCGTCACTGACGCATCCACCGTCAGATCTCCAAAAGAAACCACATAATCGGTCCTGGCGGAGCCCCTGGAAGCAGTAGGAAGCCCTCGATAACGAATCAGGATCGGCTCATGCCGGTCAGACAGCCCGGCAAGTTGCGAAAACGTGTGTGACAGCTGCTCAAACGTATCCTTTTCCGCATCAACGCCCTCCCAATAGCGAACATCCATAAAATAGGCACTTAAAAAATGTGCCATGTCGATCAGGTGCGATCGCCGGCCATCAAGAACCTTTTCCTCGTCTGCATTCCGGGTGTTTGTCTCTGTTTCAAAGCCATGCTCATCAGATGCTTGATCCGCATCAATCCGCCTAAGCTCCTGAAACAGCTTTTCAACATTCGCATCCGATGTTATTTCGTTGTCTGTCATATTTTAAACACTAAGAATCCCGGAAAACAGCAAATATTCTCCATCGGGTTTGTCATTGATAGAAAAATCCCAAAGGCAACATCGTCATTCATACCAAGCCTGTCGAAAGAGCGGATTTTATGATTTCAGATTAAATTATCGTGTAAGTATAGAGGAATGGGGATAAAGTGTCAATTCGGAATTCTTGTTTCGCTATTGTTACAAAGGCTGACTTCAAGTCCTGCACAGGGTAAAATTAGATGAGAGCCACGGTCCGTGTACAAAATTTATCTTTGGCATGTTCTCATTCCCGGCATGCTCCCTTAAAGAATCAACCTTTTTCTTGAACTATAAAAAAATTCCAAAGCACCCTGCAAAACTAAAAAAGCCGCAATCTATTGAGATTACGGCTAATTCTTTTTAATGGTGCCGAAGGCCGGACTTGAACCGGCACGGGCGTAGCCCACTACCCCCTCAAGATAGCGTGTCTACCAAGTTCCACCACTTCGGCACGTAAGGTATCAATCAAAAATACACTAATCGGTTTTCGCCGGCTGTGCAGATTCTGCTTGTGAGGCACTGCCTGTATCCTGCGCCGCAGGCTGTTCGATCGGTGCCGGCGAATTCTTCATGATGGAAGTTCCGGTTTTCTGATGACTGGACGCGTAAGCCAGCACAAGACAGGTCAGCATAAAAACCACTGCCGCAACTGTCGTGGCCTTGCTCAGAATCGTAGAAGCACCGCTGCTGCCAAACAGGGTCTGGCTGCTTCCGCCGCCGAAAGCGGCACCCATATCCGCTCCCTTGCCGGTCTGCAGCAGGACGATAAGAATTAAGGCGATAGAAACAATAACGTGTATAATTATAAAAAATACTGACATAATTTTTTCTTACTAAACGGTCGGCCTATTGATAAAGGACAATTTCACTGAACATTTCCGCCTTGAGACTGGCGCCGCCGACAAGTGCGCCATCAATATCCGGCATATTCATCAGTTCTTTGATATTAGCAGGTTTAACGCTTCCCCCATACAGTATCCTGACCGATTCGGCAAGGGAATCGATAATCACATAACTGCAGCCTGCCGACAACAGCATGGGTGCTGATATCTGTCCGGTAAAGGCTCCTTCGGTCTCCCAGAAAAGATCCTGGGCACCGAGTGACACCTTGCTGCCCCTAATGGCTTCAGCCACAACCGAAAGTGCCGTAAACGGTGGAGCAATCATGACATCAACATTGGCATCCACAGTCAATTCGGCAAGGCGGGCGGATGTATCGATTGCCTCCGGACAGGTTTTAAACATTTTCCAGTTACCGGCGATCAAAGGCGTTCTATTTTCCATACGATTTCTCCATCCATTTATGCGTACATCTTTTTTTTCAGGCCGGGTGCCGAACCTTTCAGCCCCTGCCGGTGATTACTTTACAGTTGCTCTCCGATCATGGCGGCCAGGTCAATCATGCGGGTTGAATAACCGGTTTCGTTATCATACCAGGAGAGCACCTTGACCATATTGTCTATTGCATAAGTAGTCCCTGCATCAACGATGGACGAGAGGGCCGAGCCATTAAAGTCGGTAGAGACCAGCGGATCTTCGCAATATCCAAGAACGCCTGCCAGCAATCCTTCGGAAGCTTCCTTGAGTGCGTTGTTGACATCGGATACGGTCACCCCTGATTTATCCAGGGTGGCCACCAGATCCACAATGGAAACATTGGGAGTGGGAACCCTTACCGAAAGACCGTTGAGCTTGCCGGCCAGCTCGGGAAGTACCAGAGACACGGCCTTGGCGGCGCCGGTGGTTGTGGGAATCATGGAAAGGGCCGCGGCCCTGGCACGGCGAAGGTCCTTGTGCGGGAAATCAAGAATCCGCTGATCGCCGGTATAAGCATGAATGGTGGTCATGAGTCCGCACCGGATGCCGAAATTTTCCAGCAGCACCTTGGCTACCGGAGCAAGACAATTGGTCGTGCAGGAAGCATTGGAAATAATATGGTGACTGCGCGGATCATACTGGCTTGAATTGACACCCATCACAATGGTAATATCAGGATCTTTGGCAGGGGCGGATATGATAACCTTGCGGGCACCGGCGGAAAGATGTTTGGATGCGCTTTCGGCATCCCTGAACAGCCCGGTGCATTCGGCAACGATATCCACGCCAAATTCTTTCCATTTGAGAAGAGCCGGGTCTTTAACAGAGGTTATGGGGATGGATCGGCCTTCAACTTCAATCGCGTCCTCTCTGGCTGATACCTTTTCCGTCAGCTTGCCGTGGACACTGTCATAAGTTAACAAATGGGCCATGGTCACCGAATCCGTGAGATCGTTGATGGCAACGACTTCAACATCAGGATGCTTCATGGCTGCCCTGAAAACCACTCGTCCGATTCTTCCAAATCCATTTATACCTATTTTTATACTCATAATACCTCCCAATTAAATTTTCGACAATCATTTGCCGGTGTTTGTTTCAATCGTTGCTGCCGTTTACCGGCCGGGAAAAACCAAAACCAAAATTCCCGCACCCTATCATTAACTCAGAGCGCAGTTTTATGTGCACATAATGCACAAAAACACAAACTATTTTTAAAAAATATATAAAATCGTTTAACTCCGCTTATTACCTTTTAATATACCGCTGGCCATGGATATGCTTTTTTTACCGTAAACCTCCAGACATTCCGTCAGTTTGCTCAAATCCATGGTGGATCTGGCGCTGACCGCCTTGATCAGAATAGGGAGATTAACTCCCGACAAAACTTCCACACGGCCTTCATCGAGAAAGGAATAGCTCAGATTGGAAGGTGTCCCGCCAAACATGTCGGTCAGAATGACAACACCCTGCCGCCGGTCGACATTTTTTATTCCATACGCAATTTTGTCGCGCAGAATTGCAGCGTTTTCGTTTATATTGATGGAGACCGCCAGAGTGGCTTCAAGTTTTGCAGCAAGAATAAATTCAGCCGCATCGATCAATGCATCTCCAAGCTTTTCATGAGTTACTATCAGTATTCCGATCATAAGATTTCCTATTTTTTGTTGAGGCATTCGATCTTGCACCTCTTTTCCCGGCCCTTAAGCGGCAACTATAGCTCTATATCCCTGTGTGTAATCCCTGTCTTATATCCGGATTTTTTTAAATATTCATATAACTCGGTTGCAATGGCGACAGAGCGGTGACGACCGCCGGTACAGCCGAAGGCAATAGTAAGATAGGCTTTACCCTCCTTTATGTAGAGGGGAATCAGATAGTCAAGCATATCAAGGTAATGCTTTAGAAATTTACTGCAGTCAGCATTGTTTAAAACAAATTTCCGAACAGCCGGATTGCTGCCGTCCAAATCTCTAAGATCAGGCACAAAATAAGGGTTCGTAAGAAACCGAACATCCATCACAAGGTTGGCATCCATCGGGATTCCGTATTTGAATCCAAAGGAAAGGATGCCGATGCGCATAGCCGATTGATTCCTGTTTTTCCGGGCCAGACTTTGAATGCGGGCTTTCAGTTCATGCACATTGAAATGAGATGTATCGATGATCCTGGCGGCGGCGGATCTCAAATCATGCAGCAGATTATACTCATAACGAATTCCATCCAAAAGCGTTTTTTCGCCGGACAGCGGATGCTGCCGGCGGGTCTCGCTGAAGCGCTTCATTAGAATCTCTTCAGCGGCTTCAAGATAGATAATTTCAAAATCGTATCCATCAGCCCTGATAGAGTTCAAAATGGATCTGTATTCCGTTAAAAATCCTTTTTCCCGCGAATCCATTACAAAAGCAAAGCCGGCAATTTCCGGATCGGTTTGAATTGGTAAACCAAGAAATGCAGGCAGTAAAGCGATGGGCATATTGTCGACACAATAAAATCCTGAGTCTTCAAAAGCATCAAGGGCTGTACTTTTACCGGAACCGGCGCAGCCTGTAATTATAAATATTTTTAAATCATTCACGGTAGTTTAGATTTAAAACTCTTCGTCTACCTCCTTTATAATGGAAAATATTTCATCGCTGTCAACTGCATTTAACAGACGCTGCTTAAACTCATCATTTTTAAGAATTCTCGAAATTTTAGCAAGTACTCTCAGATGGAGGCCGGTTGAGTTTTCAGGTGTGACAAGAAGAAAAAACAGATGTGTCGGCAGACCGTCAATGGATTCAAAATCAACCCCCTTATGGCTGAGGCCAAACCCCAGACACAGCGATTTTAAATTTTTGAATTTACCGTGTGGAATGCCGACGCCTCCTCCAATTCCAGTGCTGCCGAGGCGTTCACGTTCAATGAGAACTCTGACAAGGTCTTCCTTGTCCTGGTTTGCGATACGTGCTACCGGGGTTGCCAGTTCATCAAGCACCCCTTTTTTATCCCTGGCATTCAGGTTTACTAAAATCGCTTCTTTTTGCAGTACTTCAAGTATTTTCATATCTATTTATTAATGTGCTACCTGTTTGGCTGAATTAATCCGTAATGACCGTCTTTGCAGTGATAAAGCACATTCACCTTATCGGTACGAGCATCTGTAAATACAAGGAAATCCTTGTTTACAAGTTCCATCTGCATAACCGCTTCTTCAACATCCATGGGCTTGAATTCAATATTTTTAACTCTGATCTTGGTTACACCTTCATCATCCGGAGGAGCATTGGCGGCGGATTCGAATTTTTCAGCCTTGCCTTTGAATGCACTCCGGCGCTCCCTGATTTTCTGTTTATTTTTTTTAATCTGTTTTTCAAGCTTATCCAGAACCATGTCAATGGCGGAATACATATTGTCGGTTTCTTCCTTACTGTTTATATTCAACCTGTCTCCGGAGATATTGATTTCAGCCTGATGTCTGAATTTCTCCACCGCAAGGACGACACTGGCCTCCGCCGGATTGTCAAGGAATCTGTCAAACCGGTCGAGCTTGTTACACACATATGATTTCAAATTTTCGGAGGAATCAAGGTTCTTGAATGTTACAGCCGTCTGCATATACAACCTCCTTATGTAATGGGTTTGAAGGTATTAATCCGGACAAACCGCTTGATAAAAACCACAAATGTCCATTGACCTGGAGTCCGATTCTTGTCCTCTCGCCTTTTAGAACTGCTTGCGCTTGCTTGAGGAGAGTACGCCAAGAATCTCCCGGTACTTGGCAACTGTTCGTCTGGCAATATCTATATTGGATTCTTTCAATATCATTTCAATTTTTTTGTCGCTGTACGGTTTTTTATGATTCTCCCGTGCAATAATCTGCCTGATTTTTTCCTGCACACTGGTCGACGCAATGGCATCGCCATGAATCCGCTTAATAGAACTATTAAAAAAATATTTCAATTCAAAAATACCCTGGGGGGTAAAGGCGTATTTATTGGTTGTTACCCGGCTGATGGTCGATTCATGCATTTCAATATCGTCGGCAACATCCCTTAATACCATCGGTTTTAAATGCGTTACGCCATGTTCGAAAAAATCGCTCTGAAAGCGCAAAATGCTTTCCATAACTTTATAAATCGTTTTCTGACGCTGATGAATACTGCGGATCAGCCATGTGGCCGAACGAAATTTTTCCTGAATATATTCTCGTGCCTGCGCAGACACTTTTCGGCCCTGCAAAGCGGCCTGTCTGTAAAAATTATTGATCCGCAGTTTCGGCATTCCGTCATCATTGAGCATGATGACAAATTTCCCCTCCATCTTGTAAACATAGATATCAGGGGTGATATAAATCGGTTCCTCTTCACTGAATTCCCTTCCCGGGCGGGGTTCCAGGCCTTTGATAACTTCAACCGCGGAGACAACCTCCTCAATACTCACTTTCAAAGCCGAAGAGATGGCCTTGTAATTCTTGTTCTCGAGATAATTGATATGATGGTTTATAATATCGGTAACAAGGCTGTTGTCGATCTTGAAATGCCGAATTTGAATCAGGAGGCATTCTTTTAAATCACGGGCACAAATACCGATGGGGTCAAAGGTCTGCATCAGCGACAGAACATCCGCCACCTTTGAAGGATCGATATTGCTGCGTTCCGCTATTCCTTCGACCGATGCATCCAGATACCCTTTTTCGTCCAGATTGCCGACAATCAGGCTGCCGATGATTTCCTGCTCCCCTGTCGGGCCGGTCATGGCAAGTTGCCAGAGAAGATGATCCCTGAGTGTTGTCCTGCCGGCAAGAAAAGTTTCAAAACCGGGCCGGTCATTTTTTTCCGACTCAAAATGAATTTTACCTGCGGAGCTGTATTCATCCAGATAGTTGGACCAGTCTATTTCATCCTGAATTTTCTCCTCAATGGTAATTTCCTTTACTTCCGGCGAATCGGCAGTATCACTTTCACGACCATCGACCTCAACTGATGTTTCTTCAGCGGCGACCTCCTGCATTTCCTCGAGCGCCGGATTTTCTTCTATTTCCTGGCGTATTACATCCATAAGCTCCAGACGCGACAATTGCAGCAGCTTAATCGCCATCTGCAACTGCGGGGTCATAATAAGCTGTTGGGTCAACTTCAGTTGTTGTCGTAGTTCAAGAGCCATAGTTAGAGTTTAAACTCATCCCCCAGGTATATTCTTCGGGCAATTTCGCTTGCGGCTATTTTCTCGGGCGTGCCTGATTCGATGATCTTGCCGTCGCTTAGTATATACGCGCTGTCGCAAGCTTCCAGGGTTTCTCTTACATTATGATCAGAGATCAAAACACCTATACCGCGATTTTTCAAATGCGCAATAATTTTTTTTATATCGATGACAGCCAAGGGATCAATGCCTGCAAAAGGCTCATCCAGCAAAATAAATGAAGGTCCGGTAGACAGTGCGCGTGTAATCTCCAGTCGGCGCCGCTCTCCACCGGATAGAACGCCGGCCTTTTGATGGGCAAGATGCCCTATTCCCAGTTCATTCAAGAGTGAATCGGTTAATTTTTTCCTCCCGGATTTTTTCCCCGGCAAAACTTCAAGAATAGCCATAATATTCTGCCTGACCGTCAACTTCCTGAAAATGGATGTTTCCTGGGGCAGATATCCTAATCCTTTTCGAGCCCGCACATACATCGGATCATCCGTAATATCTTCCTTATCGAGAAATACACGGCCGCTATCCGGTTTTATCATTCCAACGGTCATATAAAAAGTAGTGGTTTTGCCGGCACCGTTGGGGCCCAGTAAACCAACCACACAACCGCACGGAATATCCAAATCCACGGAGCTTACTACCTGTCGACCATGATATTTTTTTACCAATCCCTGTAATCGTAACATCGTCATCGCATATATTCAGTGTCTGACTAAAAAATCAGTTAAGACCCTTTCCGTTGGTAAAGAACAACGCCCTGACCTGATTTTCCGCACTGTTTTCAACTGTTATCCGTCCAGTGGCCCGATCCAGTGTTATCTTGGAGCCTGTAATGGAATTCTTGCCGCTTTTGACCGTTGAATCAGGTCCCGACAGGACAAGCAACCGGCTTGCATTAATATAGGAAGCCTCGCCGGCAGCTGCAATTATATCCCCTGTGTTTATTTTTACGTGGCCGCTGGCCGTTATTTTTTCCACTGCATCTTCACCCACACTTAACTTCCCGGAATTATTCCGGCTGCTTTTGAAATAGATTCTGATCCTATCCGCTGCAATGACGGTATCTCCCTGAGTGGCCTTAACATTGCCGCTGAATTCCGAATAGCCTTCCTTGACATCGGCGTCAAGCCGATCGGCGGTAATAAGCAGCTCTTGTTCCTTACCGTCATGGTTACCGGCTCCCGGCAGCGGGTTGTCAGCCGATTCCGTTACTGATACCCCCGAATAGAAAAAAATAAATGTTATCATAACAATTAACAAAAACCAAGAATCGAATTTTTTAAAATATACTGGAACCATTAAAATTTCCTTTTACAGAACCGGCAAGGCTGGTTCTTCTGGTATTTAAATCAAAAAAAAGCGTATCCGCCGTAATTTTCACTGCCGGTCCCGTAATTTCGACCGGCCGATCAGATGAGATGATGCGTTTCTCATGCTTATAATCCATACGTTCGGTTTTAAGTTGGTATTTTTCATTATTTAAAACTACATCACCAGATACCTCAATATCCCTGCTGGCGGTATGAAGTACTCCTTTCAGGGCCTTGAGAAAAAGCTGTTCACCGTTTTCCAGGAAAAAAACAATAGAAATATTATCCAATACCACCTCGTTTTTAAACTCGCTGTAATTTGCGTAATCCGCCTTCATGGTCCATTCAGTTACCCCGTTGCGAGTTGCTGTTTGAGAAATTTTTTTTATGGATAAAGTACCCCCCTGACTTAAATTTACGGAAATGCCATCCGGCCGATTCATTGCATTTCTATATTTTGCGTAAATAACAATCAGGGAGCAGAGAACCCCGATAACCACCAGGATTAACAACAGCTTTATTTTTTTTGTTTTATCACCTTGTTGATACATTACTGTAAAAAATGGCCGATAATTCTATCCCAAAGCCCTTTAGCCTTGAGAATCGATTCACAAACTTCCCGCACGGCCCCGGCTCCACCTTTTGCAGATGTTATCATATGAGCATGTTCCAGTACGGTTTCATGGGCATCGGCCACGGTTACGGCCAGCCCCACTCTTTTCATCAGCGGCAGATCCACAAGATCGTCACCCATAAAGGCGATTTCCATGGAATCAATGCGGGTCTGCTCTAATACCGATTCCAGCACACTGCCTTTTTCGATTATACCATCAAATATTAGGCTGATTCCCAGATTTTTACACCGATGCATAAGAACACCGGATTTTCTTCCGGTGACAATGCCGACCTTTATGCCCGCATCCATAAGCAATCTCAGGCCCAGACCATCGCGGCAGTTAAATTTTTTAATCTCCTCGCCGTGATCATTGTAAATAATACCGCCGTCGGTCATAACACCGTCCACATCCAGCAAAAGCAGTTTAATGCGTTTTAGCTTCTCAATAACCATGAATTTTCACTTTTCAATTAACAGCCGCCGTACGGATTGCGTTGAACACTGTAAGCAGTTCGGCCAGAGAATCTATAGGCAGGGAGTTTGGTCCATCGCAAAGAGCCCTGTCCGGATCAGGGTGAACTTCCATGAACAAACCATCCACACCGACAGCAACAGCGGCTTTTGCAAGCACGGGAGCAAATTCGCGCTGCCCGCCGGAAGAGCTGCCCGATCCGCCGGGCAACTGGATACTGTGAGTTGCGTCAAAAATGACCGGCCAGCCCATCTCCTGCATGATCTTCAGCCCCCGAAAATCCACCACCAGATTATTGTAGCCGAACATCACCCCCCGTTCAGTCAGCAGAATCCGGTTGTTGCCGGTAGAAGTGGCCTTATCCACCACATTGGCCATATCCCAGGGAGCCATAAACTGCCCCTTCTTGATATTAATGGTCTTGCCGGTCTTGGCAATTTCCATAATTAAATCAGTCTGGCGGCATAAAAATGCTGGAATTTGAATGATATCAAGAACTCGTGAAGCTTCGGCAATCTCCTCAACGGAATGGACATCCGAAAGAATCTGAATACCCAGTTCCTTTTTGATCTGTCCGAGAATATCGATGCCTTCCTTTAGCCCGGGACCTCTGTAAGAGCTGACAGAGGTCCGGTTTGCCTTGTCATAGGATGCCTTGAAGATAAAGCCGATGGCCAGAGTGTCCGTGAGTTCTTTCAAAAAACTGGCAATTTCAAAAGTTGTTGTATAATCTTCGATGACACAGGGTCCCGCGATCAACACCAGCGGACACCCCCTGCCTATTGAAACAGAACCTGTTTTAACAATGTGGCTCATAATTTTTATCCATTAGAACTTTCAATCAAGTGTACGGGTTAACTCTGCCTGCGAATCCACGGCATCCGTCCGCCGGATGCCAGTTACGTTTCTTTTTTTCATTTACCGTGCAGGTGTTGAAAAGTCAAGCAGCGAAAAAGGAAATCAGGTCTTGATTACATTTACGCAAGCTGTTATTATTGCATGATTATTAAATCAAAGACTAAGGGTGGTGTAACCAGTTGAAATCAAAGAAAATAAATTTAAAAGCCTGGCTGCTGACGATCGTTTTCATGATCATATTCCTACCGCTTGCATGGCTTCTGTTCATACGCATGGAAGGCGAGGCGCCCTCTGTGAAGTTACTGCCGCAAAAATCGGCAATCGGTATCTCCCAGACAATTCAGATCCATGTGTCGGATATCAAAAGCGGCATCAAACAAGTCAGGCTGATCTGTCTGCAGGACAAAAAAGAAACTGTTTTGTTTGAACGCGATTTCTCCTCCGCCGGTTTTTTAAAGGGCGGCACGGACCATACATCCGATGTGGATGTTCTGTTTGAACCAGCGAAACTGGGAATAAAAGACGGCAGGGCTGTCCTGCACCTGGCTGCCGGGGATTTTTCCTGGCGCAAGTTTGGAAAGGGAAACAGGACGGAAATTCAAAAACAGGTCATAATCGACAGCGTCGCTCCGGAAGCGGATATACTCAGCCGTTCCCATAACATTGCCCAGGGAGGATCGGCCCTGGCTATTTACCGTCTCTCCGAGCCCTGTATAGAAAGCGGAGTACAGGTCGGAAAGAATTTTTTTCCGGGCCATGCTGGATATTTTTCAAACCCGGATATCTTTCTATCTTTTTTTGCTCTGAACCATACCCAGGGCAAGGATACCCGAATTTTCGTCAGGGCCGTGGATGCCGCGGGGAATAATACACAGGCCGGTTTACCATACTATATCAAAGGCAAGACGTTTAAAAAAGACAGGCTTAACATTTCAGACCGGTTTCTTGCCCTAAAAATGCCTGAATTCAAGCTGTCTGATTCCGAAGACACGGGCATTGACCCGGTTGAAAAATTTCTTAAAATTAATCGTGGCCTGCGCGAGGCAAATTTCAAGACAATTCTGAAGATCAGCCAAAACACGGAAAATCAACTCTTTTGGAAAGGAGCCTTTTCAAGACTGCCCGGATCGGCCCGCCGGGCCGGATTTGCCGATCATCGGGAATATCTGTACAACGGCCGGGTGATTGATCAACAGGTTCACATGGGAATAGACCTGGCTTCGGTAAAAAGGGCTGCCGTACCGGCATCCAATTCCGGCAGGGTCGTATTTTGCAGTCCCCTTGGTATTTACGGTAAGGCAGTAATACTGGATCATGGTTTCGGCCTGTTCAGCATGTATGCTCACTTAAGTCGGATCGATGTAAAAAAAGGGCAGGTATTGGCAAAAGGCGACATTCTTGGCAAAACCGGACGTACCGGCATGGCTGGAGGTGACCACCTGCATTTTGGCATGATGATCCATAATACTTTTGTAAATCCCGTCGAATGGTGGGATAGTGCATGGATCAAAAACAATGTTATGACTAAAATAAATGACGTTAAAGCTGGGATAAAATAAAAAAAACAAATTACCGGACGGAAAGGGCTTTTTTTTAGGAATGAAAAAATATAAAATCAACAAAACATACCAGGATATCAACGCAAAAATAAAGTCCGGCAAGGTTGTTGTGGCGACTGCCGAGGAGATCATCGGCATGGTAAAAGATGCCGGCGCGGTTGAAACGGCACGGCATGTGGACATCGTGACCACCGAACTTTGTGAAGACGACCCATTAAACAAAGTATACCCCGGAGAATTCAACTATGGCGGCGGGCATGTCATTCAAGACCTTACCGCCGGGAAAAAAATCCAATTAAGAGCTACCGGGTATGGAACCGACTGCTATCCCCGAAAAGATCTGGAACAGGAGATCACCCTGTCATCGCTGCCCTATGCCATGCTGTGCAACCCCAGAAACGCATACCAGAATTACAATTGCGCCGTAAATTTAACCGACAAAACGGTTTATACCTATATGGGCACTCTGAAGCCCAGGGCCGCTAATGCAAATTACTCTTCCGCGGGCGAGTTAAGCCCCCTGTTCAATGATCCCTATTTTAAAACCATCGGACTGGGAACCCGCATTTTCCTTGGCGGCGGCATCGGCTATGTCACCTGGAGCGGCAGTCAGCACAAAGGTGTCGTCAAACGCACCGGCAGGGGCGTACCCTTAACGCCGGCAGGCACCCTGTTTGTCATGGGTGAACTCAAGCAGATGAGCCCCAAATGGCTGGTGGGTGTCAGTATTCAAGGATACGGCGCCTCTCTGGCCGTGGGCCTGGGTATTCCGATTCCCATTTTAAACGAGGAAATGGTTCAATATACCGCGATTTCGGACGAAGAAATATTTACTCAGGTAATCGATTACGGCAGGGATTATCCTGCCGGCGCTGCAAAAAGCCTAAAGCAGATCAGTTACGCCGAACTGAAAAGCGGTCATATCGAGTTGAACGGCGAGCAGGTGCCCACGGTTCCCCTGTCCAGCATGGTAAGGGCCCGTGAAATTGCCGGGATCCTGAAAAATTGGATCGTAGAAGGCAAATTTTTCCTGGGTGAGCCCCAGGTGACACTGCCCTCGACCGGTGGTGGACAGGCATTTTAACGGAGCCGGAGATGTGTCGAAAAACCATGAGAACATTTATCGCATTTGCACTGCCCAGGGTTATCATCTCGGCCATCAGCAGTATTCAGGAAGATTTAAAAACCCACGGCCTCAGGGTGCGCTGGGTACCTCCCGAGAATATTCACCTGACCCTGAAATTTTTAGGCGAAATCAATCCGGATGACGTGAGTAGAATCATAGCTGCAATTGAGTCGGCGGCAACGAAGCAAAGGCCTTTTTTTCTGTCAATCGGGGCTGTGGGTGTTTTCCCCGGGCTCAGCCGTGCCCGTGTCATCTGGGCCGGGGTGACCGGACAGGTCGATGCCCTCGCGGAAATTCATAATTCCCTGGAGACCGGTCTTAAAACAATCGGCTTCCCGGAAGAAGGCCGCAAGTTTAAAGGCCACTTGACAATAGGACGCATTAAGGAAAAAATAGCTCCCCAAAAATTGGACCGCGCAATCACGGCTTGCCGGAATTTCAGTTCCAAGCCGTTTGCAGCCGATAAACTGATTTTATTTAAAAGTGACTTACAACCTTCAGGAGCAGTTTACACCAGGCTTGCAAGTATAAGCCTTTAAAAAACTTATACCGACCGGCCACCAACAGGCTAAGGAGAACACACATGAATAAAACACCCGACCGGGAAAAAGCCATAAATTCCGCAATGACCCAGATTGAGCGCCAGTTCGGCAAAGGTTCCATAATGAAGCTCGGCAGCCGGGCGGTTATGGATGTACCGGTTATTTCCACCGGTTCCATTGCATTGGACAGAGCGCTTGGTATTGGCGGCCTTCCCCGCGGCAGAGTGATCGAGATTTTTGGACCGGAAGCATCCGGCAAAACAACCCTGGCCCTGAATGCCGTGGCCGAGGCTCAAAAAAATGGCGGGATTGCCGCTTTTATCGATGCCGAGCATGCCCTTGATACGGTATATGCGAAAAAACTGGGGGTTAACTGTGATGAACTGCTTGTATCTCAGCCGGATACCGGAGAGCAGGCCCTGGAGATCGCCGACATGCTGGTAAGAAGCGGCGCCATCGACATACTGGTCATCGATTCGGTAGCCGCCCTGGTACCGCGTGCTGAAATTGAAGGAGAGATGGGCGATTCACATATGGGACTTCAGGCCCGGTTGATGTCCCAGGCATTGCGCAAGCTCACCGGCACCATCGGCAAAACCATGACATCCATGATTTTTATCAATCAGATCCGGATGAAAATCGGTGTGATGTTCGGCAACCCGGAGACCACAACCGGCGGAAATGCCCTGAAATTTTACGCCTCGGTGAGACTCGATATCCGGCGTATCGCGGCCATTAAAAATGGTCAGGAAGTAGTGGGAAACCGTACCAGGGTGCGGGTGGTCAAAAATAAAATGGCGCCGCCTTTCAAAGAGGCTGAGTTCGATATTATGTATGGTGAGGGAATATCCAAAACAGGCGACCTGCTTGATATCGGAGTGCAGGCCGAAGTGGTTGACAAGAGCGGTTCCTGGTACAGCTTCAATGGCGAACGAATCGGACAGGGCCGCGAGAATGTAAAAAAATTCATGAACGAAAATCCTGATATTTACACCTCAATATACGATAAAATACGCGAAGAACTGGGGCTTGCCAAAAAAAAAGAGGCTCCGGTGGAAAATATTAAATAGGAAACAGGAAATGGAAAGCCGGAACCGGGAAACTTGCAACCTGTAATCCGAGACAATAAATCAATGCGGTTACCAAGAAAGCGCAAGCACCGTTACAAATCAACTTCATGGAGCATTTCATGACAGGCAATGAAATACGTAAAAAATTTTTTGAATATTTTGAAAAACACAATCACCGGAAAGTCAGGAGCTCATCGCTGGTTCCCAGGGATGACCCCACCCTCCTGTTTGTCAACGCCGGCATGGTGCAGTTTAAGCGCACCTTTCTCGGCGAGGAAAAAAGAAACTACGTACGCGCAGTAACTTCCCAGAAGTGTGTCAGGGCCGGAGGAAAGCATAATGACCTGGAAAACGTGGGATACACAGCCCGGCACCACACCTTTTTTGAAATGCTGGGCAATTTTTCATTCGGAGATTATTTCAAGGAAAATGCCGTTGAGTTTGCCTGGGACCTGCTGACCGGAGGATATGGACTGGATCCTGAAAAGCTGTGGATCTCCATCTATCTGGATGATGATGAGGCCTATAATCTGTGGCATGATAAAATCGGCGTGCCGCCTCATCGGATCGTGCGGCTCGGTGAAGAGGAAAATTTCTGGTCCATGGGCGATACCGGGCCCTGTGGTCCGTGCAGTGAAATCCATCTGGATCGTGGCGAGGCTTTTGGCTGCGGCCGTCCCGAGTGCGCCGTGGGATGCGACTGCGATCGTTTTCTGGAAATCTGGAACCTGGTTTTCATGCAGTTTAACCGGGATGCGGCCGGGAAAATGACCCCGCTGCCCAAACCCAGCATCGATACCGGACTGGGCCTGGAACGGATGGCCTCTATCATGCAGGATGTGCCCAATAATTTTTTAACCGACCTGATGCTGCCTATTATCAACAAAGCCGAAGAACTTTCGGGGAAAACCCTGGGCACGTCATTTGAAACCGATGTGGCCATGAAGGTCATTGCAGACCACAGCCGTGCCGCGGCCTTTTTAATCGGTGACGGAATTCTACCCTCCAACGAGGGCCGGGGATATGTGCTGCGCAGGATTATGCGCCGGGCCATCCGCTATGGCCGCAATATCGGTCTGACCCGGCCGTTTTTGCACGAAACCGCAAAGGTTGTGTTTAAGATCATGCAGGATGCTTATCCGGAATTAAATGAGGCCGGCGCCTTTATTACAAATGTAATTAAAAACGAGGAAATCCGTTTTTCCGAAACCCTGGATCACGGCCTCAAAGTGCTCAACGACACCCTCTCGGAGATGAATGCCAAAGGCCGAACAAAAGTCTCCGGATCGGTTATATTTAAATTATATGACACTTTTGGATTTCCCGTGGACATCGTCCAGGATGTTGTACGGGATCAGAATATGACCCTGGATATGGATGGCTTTGAACTGGCCATGGCGGGCCAGCGGAAAAAGTCCCGCTCAAAAATTGCTTTTTCCAGCGCATCAAAAGCATTTCGCAGCCTGTCGGCAAAGGGAATCAAACCCGATTTTGTCGGTTATGACAGGATTTCGGACAAGGGCAGCATACTGCTCATTGTAAAAGAGGACCAGGCTGTCCAGGTTGCCGAAGCCGGCCAGAATGTTGAAGTTGTTACAGACCGGACGCCTTTTTACGGCGAGTCCGGCGGGCAGGCCGGAGACAGGGGCATAATAACTGCACCCGGGTTTGAAATGCGGATAAAAGACACGCTCAAGGATCCCACCGGGCTGATTATTCACAAGGGTAAAATCGTTTCGGGCAGCATCAAAACAGGAAATATGGTCAACCTTGAGGTGGATAAAAACACCCGCGAGGCCACTGCCTTGAATCACACGGCCACCCATATTCTTCACAGTGCCCTGCGCCAGGTGCTTGGTGATCATGTCAAGCAGGCCGGTTCAATGGTGTCCGCCGACCGGCTGCGTTTTGATTTTACCCATTTTTCACAGGTGGAACCCTCCACGATAAATGAAATCGAAGCCGTGGCCAACTTGAGAGTCAGAGAAAACGTACGGGTCGGCACCACTGAAATGGACGCTGAAGAAGCTTTTAAATCCGGGGCCACCGCGCTTTTTGAAGAAAAGTACGGGGACCGGGTGCGGGTCATCGATATGGCCGGTTTCAGCAGAGAATTATGCGGCGGCATCCACACCGGCCGTACCGGCAATATCGGAATGATCAAAATCGTCAGCGAGTCCAGTGTGGCGGCAGGGGTTCGCCGCATCGAAGCCCTGACTGGATCGGCAGCCCTTGCATTCACCCAGAACCGGGACAAAATCGTGTCGGATATATCCGGAATCGTGCGCGAAAAACCCGAAGCCGTGACATCAAGGGTTAAAAAACTCATTGCCGATCAAAAAGCCCTGGAAAAAGAGATCGATCAGCTAAAAACCACCATTGCATCCAAATCCGTGGCAACCGCGGCTGATGAAATCAGGCATATCAACGGGATCAAAGTGCTGGTCAAAAAAGTGGATATAGACAAGCCCGCGGCCTTGAGAGATCTTGCCGATCGCTTCAAGGATAAGATCGAGTCGGGCATCGTTGTCCTTGGCGCCGTCATAGAGACCAAGGTTCTGCTAATCGTCATCGTCACCAAAGACCTGACAGACCGCTATCATGCCGGCAAAATCATCAAGCAGGTGGCAGCCGTTGTGGGCGGAGGAGGCGGAGGCCGCCCCGACATGGCCCAGGCGGGCGGGACAAAGCCTGAAAACCTGGACAAGGCCTTTGATAAAGCATATGAAGTGGTGACATCGGCCTGATTCGGTGATAGGGAATTCCTGACCAGTGCATATTGCCCGCTTAATATTCGTACACGGCTCCCCTACCCCGACAGATCTTTTTGACGATGCCTTATTCCTGTGTACAAAAGCAGTAAAATCCCCGATAACAGGGAAATTCGCCCCAGATAATCTCCATGCCGGGCAAAAAAAGTCCGGCCTTGGCGAAGGTGAATCTCTCCTTTGAGAGTGGCCTTTTCCCACCAGGGCGTTCTGGCGGTTACCATGCCCCTGGCATCGATAAAAGCAGAGATACCTGTATTGGCCGCCCTGATCATATCCCGCCGGCATTCAATGGCCCGAACCGGACTGAAATTGAAGTGGTGTTGATAACCCGGCGTGTTTTTCCACCATCCGTCATTTGTGATCATGCAGATAAACCCTTTTTTCCTTGGCAGATTTTTTGAACAATATGCGCCGAATACCGACTCAAAACAGACAATCGGCAGTATGCGAACCATATCGCCCGGCAGATTAAAAGTTTCACTTTCCTGGCGAAGGCTGTAGGTGCCGACGTACCCGCCAAGCTCCAACGCATATTCTCCCAGGAAGCCAAGATACTCCACAAAAGGCATGCGCTCGAACAGGGGGACCAGCTTGGTCTTATGGTAGAATTGAGGTGCTGCACCCGGCGCCAGAAAAAGCGCTGTATTAAAAGCTTCATAATAAAAATTCTGCTCCCGGTTGAAACGGCTTCCGGGGGGAAGGTCATCGGCATCAAGTTTTCGGTAGCTGTGTATGCCCAATAAAATATTCAATTTCGGGTATTTTTTCTGAAAATTCAGCAACCGGCGGTAGTAGGGGGATGAGAGCGGATCCCTCTCGTCAATCTGCTGGACAATGAGGGTTTCCGGGCCTATCAGGTACCGGGTTTTGTCATCGCAAACGGCATCGGCTCTCTTTAAAAACGTTTCCAGATGCCTGGCCTGTTTTTCCGGTATGAATTTCTCCGTATATGGATCCAGGTTGGGCTGAATCAGAGCTACGGTAACGGTTTCTCCCCCATCTTCAATATTTTGAAATATCTGCAATGATAAAAAGATGGGGGCAACAAAGAAAAGCAATACCACTGCGGCCGGCACTATAGGAACCGTACCCCTTTTCCTGTAGATATCGTACATTTTCCAGGCTGAAAAGTTTGTCAGTATAATCCAGAGGGTCCCGCCGCGAACACCCGTAAACTCGTACCACTGAATCAGCTTTGGTGCCGTGGCCGGCGCATTGCCCAGATTAAGCCAGGGCCAGGCCAGGTCCCAGGATTGATGAAAATGCTCATACCCCATCCAGATGATCAGAAGAGGAAACAACAGGGATATTTTTAAAATTCTCCGCACACGGCTTGCAGACCAGAACACGAGGGCCTGTACAAGTGAATTTGCTAAAATAATAAGGATAGCGCCAACCGGGTGTGCCTTATAAATCCACCAGGTACCCAATATATTCCACAACAGAAAGGAAGCAAAAGAGCAGTTAAACAAAAGATAGGGGTTGGCGTGATCTCTTACTTCTTCTTCCAGCTCCAGTAGGGGCAACCAGGCAATAAAAATCAGAAAAAACAAAGATGAAACAACCCAGGGAATTCCCAGAAGCAGGCCGCCGGTCAAAATTAAAAAAACATTTTTCCTGATATTCATATCCATTACCGTGGCATTATCTTTTTCCGGCGGAAAATCAAATGCCGGTGAAGGTGCCGGATCGGTCGATCTGGGTTTTGAGACGATTCCCGGCGATCATCCGGTGGTGCCGCTGATGATACGGGATACTTCGCGAAACGCCGAAATTATAAGCTGGCTTAAAGATCACGGGGTTCTGGCAAGCGGATTGAATTTCAGCCGCCTGTTTCATCACCCCGGATGCAGTCCAAAAAAACCTCACCATACCGTTTTGCTTTTGATGCTCCCACACCTGTGATCTGCAGAAAATTGTCAGTAGTTGCAGGTTTGATAAGAGCCATTTCTTTCAAGGAGCTGTCGTGAAAAACAACATAGGGCGGGACCTCCAGTTTCCTGGCGATATCGAGTCTTAATTTTCGAAGTTTTTCAAAAAGCCGCCGGCTTCCTTCATCTTCAAAAACATTCTTATCCGTCTTGGAAGGCTGCCTGGTACTTTTCACTTTTGAATATATCGAATCTTTTCTAAAAAAAACATTCTGCTGCCCCTTCAACACCTTCCAGCTTTCATCGGTTAAACGCAAACCGGCGATCCGGCCCATATCCACGGAAAGCAAACCAGCGGATAGAAGTTGTCGAAAAACCGACATCCAGGTGTTTTTATCCAGCTCTCTGCCCACGCCGTACGTTTTTATACAATCATGATTCCAGCGCTGAACCTGCGGGGTTTCTTTGCCCATGAGCACGTCTGCAAGATGACCGGCCCCGAAGCGCTGGCCGGTCCGATAGACGCTGGACAGTGCTTTTTGAGCGGCCACGGTGCCATCCCAGGTCTCTGCAGGATTCCGGCAACTGTCGCAGTTCCGGCAAGGTCCATCATATTTTTCCCCAAAATAGTTCAGCAGAAGTTTTCTTCGACATTCCACCGTCTCGCAATATCCCAGCAAAGCTTCGAGTTTTTTTCGAAGAACGTGCTTGAACTCATCCGTGCCTTCCGACAATTCGAAAATCCGCCGCATGGCCATCACATCTGCAAGGGAATACACCATCCAGGCATCCGCCGGTTGTCCGTCCCGGCCTGCACGCCCGGTTTCCTGGTAATAGGCTTCCATGCTGGAAGGCATATCCAGATGGGCGACAAACCTTACATCCGGCTTGTCAATCCCCATGCCGAAAGCTATGGTGGCAACGATCACCCGTGTGTCGTTTTCCTGAAAACGCTTCTGGTTCTCAAACCGTTGCTCCGGGGACAAACCGGCATGATAGGAAAGGGCATCCACTCCCTGCTTTGAAAGCCACGAGGCTATACTATCCGACCGCTTACGGGTCCGCACATAAACAATGCCCGAGTTCTCCGGGTGTTCCGCCCGGATAAAAGAAAGCAGTTGCTGTTTGTCGCCCTGTTTTACCTGTGCACGATAGCAGATGTTGGGCCGGTCGAAACTGCTTACAAATGACTGCGCATGATGGAGTTCAAGCTTTTCGAGAATGTCTTTTCGTGTGATGTCATCAGCCGTTGCCGTGAGCGCCATTCTCGGGGTATCCGGAAATTTTGCGGTCACTTCGTTTATCCGGAGATATTCCGGACGGAAATCATGCCCCCACTGTGATACGCAGTGGGCTTCATCGATGGCGAAAAGCGCCGGCCGGATGCGGGTGAGAAAATTCTGAAAATTACGGGTGAGCAGCTTTTCCGGAGCGACATAAAGTATATCGAGAAGGCCGTCCGCGACCCGGCGCTGAACTTCCAGTGCCTTTTGATAAGACAATGTGGAGTTCAAGTATGCACCACGCACTCCGTTTTGATTCAGCCCTTTTACCTGATCTTCCATCAAGGCGATCAGCGGCGAAACGACAATGCATACACCCCGGCTCACAATGGCGGGAATCTGGTAGCATATCGACTTCCCGCTGCCTGTGGGCATAAGAACAAACGCATCCCTGCCGTTCAAAACGGTCTCGATGATCTCCAGTTGATTTTCCCTGAAATAATCGTAACCAAAGTATTTTTTCAAAGCCTTGAGCGGTTCAATTTTCATTTTCAGTATCCTTTGCCTGCATGGAGGTCGAACAAAAACTGAAGGCAGGTAATCCCTGGATTAATCGGCATATTAGATGTCGTCAATAATGCGCATAATATCCGAAGGACGTTCACTCAGGGCTTTTGCCCCATTTTTTTGCAGCTCCTTCATCGGGCGGAACCCCCAGAGTACGCCGACAGGAAACATCCCGGCCGCAATGGCGGTTTTCATGTCAACAGCACTGTCGCCGACATAAAGGAAATCAGATGGTGGTATGTCCAGGAGATGGGAAATTTCCAGGGCTCCGCATGGGTCTGGTTTGTGGGGGATACTGTCGCGTTGCCCCAGGACGGCGCTGAAATTCCAGTCCGATAAAAGTTCGGTCACAATTCGGACGGTCAAATCATGGGGTTTGTTGGAAAGAATTGCCAGTTTCAGATCACGAGCGGCAAGTTTATCGAGCAGCTCCCGAATGCCTTTATACGGTTTTGTTTTCACCATCGAGTTGCGGCCGTAATCTTTACTGAATTCAGCCACACATGCATTGATGACTGTCTCATTGCGCTGCTCTTTGGGCAGGGCCCGCTCAATAAGCTTCTTCACGCCGTCGCCGACAAAATAACGATAAACATCAATGTCATGGGGTTGAAAGCCCCTGCTTTCCAGGACGCGGTTGGTCGCCTGGCTCAGGTCTTCAAGGGTATCTATCAAGGTACCGTCAAGGTCGAACATAATTGCTTTTATCTGCATTCTTTTTCTCCGTTCTTAGTCATTGACGACCATTATCTGGTTTTGATCTATACCAAGATTGACTGATGTTCCATTTTCTATAAGACGTTGGCCCTGCTGGTGGGATACATCCGCAAAGATATCATCACCGCGAACGGTAACCCTGTATCGGATGGTGCTTCCAAGAAATTCGTTGCTGCTTACGGTGCCCCGGAATTGAATGGTATTATTCGCATTGTTTCTATCGTCAACCGTAACGTTAACGTTTTGAGGGCGGAAAACCACACAGCAGTTGCCTGAATTCTTTTTATCACCATTGTCATTCACTGGAATCACCAGACCATTGTCGGCCTGGAACATCCATCTATTTTCCAATTTTTTCAGCTTGCCTTCAAAGAAATTGGCTGTACCGAGAAAATCCGCCACAAAACGATTTGCAGGTTTGTCATAGAGTTCAACAGGAGTTCCCTTCTGCTGGATAACACCATCTTTCATCAGGGCGATGCGGTCTGCTATCGTATTTGCCTCTTCCTGATCATGGGTCACAAAAATGGTGGTTATTGACAGTTTGCGCTGCAGATTTAAAAGTTCATGGCGCATTTGTATACGAAGTTTAGCATCCAGATTTGAAAGCGGTTCATCCAGCAACAGCACCTGGGGTTCAATAACGATGGTGCGCGCCAGGGCTACCCTCTGCTGTTGACCGCCGGAAAGCTGGGACGGTCGTCGGTCGGCAAGTTCAAGCAGTCCGACAAGTTCAAGAGCCCTGTCGGTTCGCCTGTTGATCTCGTTACGGGGTATATGCCTTTCCTCAAGTCCGAAGGCTACGTTTTTTCGTATGGTCATGTGAGGCCACAGTGCGTAACTCTGAAATACCATACCGAGATTACGCTGCCATGGGGGCAGATAGGACACCTCCTTCCCTCCGATGGTCACTTGTCCTGTCTGGGCCGATTCAAATCCGGCAATCAGACGAAGGAGTGTGGTCTTGCCACAACCTGAGGGTCCAAGAAAGGCAAAGAATTCGCCGGGTTCAATTTGAAGGTCGATACCCTTTAGCACATGGGTTTTGCCAAAGGAAAGGTTGATATCCTCCAACTTTACGCTCACGGTGGAATCGATTCCGGACTCATGCAAGGTGTTGTTCATTTTTTCTCCCGCTTTCAGTCTCAAGTTGTTTGTCCCATGCCGAGTTTTTTCTGACGTCGTTCCACAAAAAGGTAGGAAAATAACGTACAGAGACCAACCACGACCACGGCCACAATACCCAGGGCCGCACCCGGTCCGCGCCCCGCGGCGCTTTGCATGTACACATAGATACCATATGACAGGGGTCCGTCTGAATTTTTTGACACCAGCATCAGGGTCATTCCCAGTTCAACTGCCGCAGTGGCGAAACTGGTGACGAATCCTGCGAGAATGCCTCCGGTCATGAGCGGTACCACGATTTTACGAACAGTCGACAGCTTGCCTGCGCCAAGGTTCTCTGCCGATTCCTCCAGTGATACACTCACTTGCTGCAGGGCTGCCATACAGGCGCGCAGAGCATAAGGCAGACGGCGTATGGCCAAAGCCACCACAATAGCCACCCACCATGTGGCAAGCGACCGGCTTTCCAGCCAGGGTACGTTGAAGCCGTGAAACGTTCGCAGGTAGCCGATGCCGATGACCAGGCCGGGAATCGCTACCGCCGACATGGCAACGTAGTCCAGCCATTGTCTTCCAACCAGTTTCGTGCGCAGCACGATGTAGGCAATAGCTGTACCCAGTATGACGTCGATAGTTGCTGCAAGGGCGGAATAGAGCACGGTGTTTGTCATATACTCAGGGGTCTCGGCAAAAACCGTGGCAAAATGTTTAAAGGTGAATGCATCGGGCAGCATGCTGAACGACCAGATGGTGCCAAAAGAGAGCAGCGACAGCCCCAGATGCGGTGCCAGTACCAGCCCCATAATCAAAAGCACGACGATCCAGGCAAAAAACTTCTCCAGGGGCCGCATCCTGCGTTTAGCCAGACCGCCGCCGCCTTTCTGGACAGTCGCATAATCTTTGCCCTTTAATGTGAGCATGGCAAGCCACATGGAGCCCAGGGCAATCACCACCAGTATAACGGAAATCACATAGCCCATGGGATCTTTTATGCCGATAGACGCAATTCGAAGGTAAGCCTGGGGCGCCAGCATGTTATTGACATTCAGCAGCAGCGGCGTACCAAGATCATCAAAAACTTTGAGGAAAACCAGTGATGCGCCGGCGATATATCCGGGCATGGCCAGGGGCAGTACAATGCGTCGGAACAGCCTCATACCCGAGCATCCCAGATTTTGGGCCGATTCTTCCATGGAACGGTCGATGTTTTGAAGCGCCGCTGAAAGGTTTATCAGGATAAACGGGAAGTAATGGATGCTCTGGACGAAAATGACGCCGTTCAGTCCTTCCATAAAGGGAATGGTGAACCCGAACCATTGATCGAGGAACAGGTTGACGCTTCCGTTACGGCCGAAAAGCATGAGCATGGCCACAGCACCGACAAAGGGCGGCATGATAAGGGGGATAATTCCCAGACTCTGGATAATGACCGCCCCTTTGAACTCAAATCGGGAAGTAAAGTAAGCCAGGGGCATCGAAAACACCGAAGCGATCACAACCGCCATAACCCCGACGTATATTGAATTCCAGAATGATTCGCGGAACAGGGCAGTGTTGAAAAAATCCTTGAAGTTGAGTAAGGTGAATCCTCCTGTAGTGGCATTCGTGAAAGCGACGAATACTACCTGTATCACCGGGATCACCAGAAAAATCAATAAGAAGCAGGATATTAGCAGCATGACCGCCGCCATTCCCGGATGTTTTCTGAATTCGGAAATGGCCTCTGTGCCCCATTCAGAAATTGCCACTTAGCTCTCCTTCCTTGCGGACCTTCAGCTCAGTCTTTGCCGGGCTCGCCCTGACATGCAGGTTATCAACGGGAGAATCGGATTGGTAAGGGAGTCTGCCCGTTTCTCCGGTCCAATCCGATTAACCGATCACTATAAGTTTTACTTAAGTATTTTAAGGGCCTGTTCGGCCTTTGCCTCGGCCTCGGCATAGTTTGCCTGGGTGAATGAATCCCACTTCTCCTCAATTTCGGCTTGCCGCGGCGGCACCTTCACGCCCGCTTTCTTACGTTTCTTGTAAACATCGGATGTAAATACACCCGGAAACTTTTTATCAACCGCCTCGGCTTCGGAGATCGGCATCGCCGTCACCAGGGCACGCGCTTCCTTGATCAGGGCTTCGGCTTCGGGGTTGGACTTTTCGGCCAGGGCAGCCTCGGCTTTTTGGATGGCCTCGGTCGCATTCACCAGATCCTCGCGCCGATAGGTGATCATCACGTCAAAAAGCGAGTTCACGATATTATATCTATCTTTGGAAAGTCCTACGTCAAACTTGACCGCGGCGCCTATGGACTGGTCCTTGAAAGGATTAGGAAAATCTTCGGGCGCCTTTGCATATGTGCTGGGATTGACCGGCAGCCGACGAATCGCGGGATCCAGCAGCAGTTCCTGCCCTTCTATCGACAACAGGTACTCTATGAAAGCGGCAGCCGCTTTGGGATGTGGCGCAGCCTTGACGATGGCGATATTGGCCGGCACAAGCGTAGTCACTGTCGGATAAACAAAGTCAACGGGAAATCCCGTGGCCTTGGACGAAAAACCGAAAAAATCAATGACAATGCCGATACCAAAATCACCGCTGTTTACACCTTCGGGCACGCCGAAACTACGTTCCGTGACCATCTTGAAATTGCCTGCCATCTGCTTCCATGTGGCCCACCCTTTATCCCAGCCTTCGCCTTGAAGAACGGTTTCCACCGTCAGGTGAGTGGTGCCTGAACGCGACGGTGCGGACATGCCCACATGGTTATGATAAACAGGTTTTTTCAAATCGGCCCATTCCTTTGGAACCGGGATCTTTTTGGCCTTTAAATAACGTGTATTCCACATGATTCCATAACCTGATCCGGCAAAACCGATGTAGTAGCCATCGGGATCATTGATGGGATAAGAACCGATTTTTTCCGGAATTCCCTCGGCTACGGGAGTATATTTGGCTAACAGTCCATCAGCCTTTAGAACCTCGAATGCATCCGGGGCCGAAGCCCACATAAGATCCGACGTGTTTCCCTGCGCTGTTTCCTGAATGTATTTCACGCCGGCCGATGTCTTTTTCTGTAAAATTTCCACCGTGGTGCCCGGATGCTTTGCCTCAAAGGCTTTTTTAAACGGACCGGTGAGATCCTTTGGGTAGGATGTGACAACCACCAGTTTACTTTCCAGGACGGCTGCAAGGGACGATCCGGCCCACAGGCACAATGCCGATACCACTATTATTACCGAAATGCTTACTGATATGCGCGATTTCAATTTCATGGTTATTCCTCCTTTTGCTGGTTGTTTGAAGATAATCAAGGTCGGTTCA
The DNA here is from genome assembly GCA_002084545.1 of Desulfobacteraceae bacterium 4572_123. GTDB lineage: Bacteria > Desulfobacterota > Desulfobacteria > Desulfobacterales > 4572-123 > 4572-123. Next base: position 72,304 of record NBLJ01000007.1, read on the forward strand.
CAAATCAATCAACAATGAACCTGCTTCATGGACTAAGTGTAAAATTTTTAGCAAAGCGGAGAAGCGGAAACCTTCACTTTGCCGTCAATCATGGAAAGTTGGAGTATGCTTCCGTTTGAAAGGTTAGCAGTGTCGTTCAATTTTTTTAACGGTTTCCCGAGAAAAAAGGCAATCGCTGTTTTTATTGCTATCCAGTGGGATACAATAAGTATTGTTTTACCTCTGTTTTCATCGAATATATTCTGAATTTCTTCCACTACCCGTTTCTGAAGGTCCCTGTATGTCTCGCCTCCTTTAAGATGGTATCTGTCAGGATAATACCAAAAATTAATGTATTCTTCAGGGTGTGAAATTTCAGTTTCTTTTTTTGTTTTCCCTTCCCAGGGACCAAGGTGAATCTCCCTTAACCCGTCTCTGATTATCAGTTCTGTATTTCTTCCATCAAGAATAATGCGTGCTGTATTAACAGCTCTTTTGAGGGGACTCGAATATACTACGTCAATTTCTGAATTTGCAAGAATCTCCCCTGCTTTTTTTGCCTGATCGATACCGTTTTCCGTTAAAGGAGAATTTTTGTTCCCCTGAAGTCTTTCTTCAAGATTCCACTCCGTCTCCCCATGCCTGGCAAGAAATATGCTTGTTGTTTTAATGATAAGAATTCTCTTTGTAATATTGAAGTAAGGGGAATTTGACCGGTTGAATCCAAATCTGTCGTGGGATATCAAAAACTCAACGGAAATTTTCATTATCCTTTCGGCAGCCTGTATTAAGATACCAGACAGCCATTTATTGTCAATACGAAATCTTGCTGTTAACTGGCTGTCTCGTGGCAATTTTGAGAGTTATATTCCGGCAATATAAACATGTGGGCCGCCCTGATCAGCCCATGCGTTTGAAAAAATCATTTTTGAAACTTGCCATTAACTCCGGATGCCAATATGATCATGATAAACGGGTATATGATTTTGGATGTTTCCCGTCTTTTGCTGTAACTACTCAGGCTCATAGCCTGGCTGCATGCGTAAATACAATTAGTTTTCGAATTTAAATTTTTAAAACAGGTTTATTTTTTAATGGGTCCCGGAAAAAATAAAATTGATGCTCTTGAAAAGAAAATGAAAGTATTGAATATCAATAAAAAGGATATTCAATTCAAGTATATTAAAGCTTCTGGAAGAGGCGGGCAGAAGGTTAACAAATCATCTTCCGCTGTTTTTGCAAAACATATTAAAACAGGAATCAGTGTAAAGTGCGGCAAGGCCAGATCTCAGCATCTGAACAAATTTCTGGCGCTTCGAAATCTGGTTGATAAAATTGAAGTTCACATAAAAGGAATTGATATCAAAAAAATATCCGCCATTGAAAAAATCAGAAAACAAAAAAGCAAGAGAAAGCATGTTAAAGCCTTATTTTATAATTCCGATTCTTGAGATATTTTCCCAACAGCATGGAACTTGCTATGATCAAGGGAATCGAAACCAAAAACCGGATGATGGAAAAGTTGATACCCATGAAAGAAGCTTCAAAGATGGTCATGGGAACCCGGCAAATAGCCGAAGCTGCAATGTAAGTGAAAATCACACTGATATCCGCACCTTTGTTATAAAGGCTGTAAGCCACTGGAAAAGCAACATACAGCCCCCCAACGGTTGTGCCTGCCAGCAGGATTCCACCCACATGGCCTTTCAACCCAGCCCTGGTGCCGAAATATTTTTCAACAGTCTCTTTTTTGACCCACACTTCAAAAAGTCCGATCAATATAAATGCAACCGGCAGAATTTTAAACATCTCAATGGAAAAATAGCCGAGATTCATGCCTATTTTTTTTCCCGGCTCAAAGCCTGTCAAAAAAGAAAATATAAGAAAAAAAACATAGGCGATCACCCCGGCTCCCTTGGCGTATTTTACCACTTTTTTTAACCCCATGGGATAATTTCTCCATAAAAAATACCTGTCATGATAGCTACAATTACGGCTATGAAAAAGCTCATACCATTTCTTATGATGGTTACTTTCGTTCCAAAATATTTTTTTTCAATGGGAAACGTGACAAAACCCACCATCATCAGCGTGGTCGTAAATGCCGAGAGGACAGTATAGCTGACTCCCCTGCTGAGTAAAATGCCACAGAGGGGAAATGCGATGAAGCCCGGCATGAGAGTTATGGAGCCGATGGCCGAGGCCAGAATAACGCCTTCGAACATATTGCTCCCTCCCAGATAATCCGCAATGATTCTGTTGGGCAGGAGAGACAGGATAATGGATACTATAATGAGCATGAACGCAAATGCCGGCAGGATATGTATAAATTTTCTAAAGGCTATTTTGACAGATCGACGGGTTTTGTCACGGTCGGCAAAAAAGGAGATCATGACAGATAAAAAAACTAAACCATAGAGGTAATACATGCTGAACGTTTTCCTGTTCCGGATTTAATAATTTCAGGCATTGATAAAAGGCTCGGCATCATCCATAAGCTGGATTATCAGGGGCTGGGGCACGGCCGGAGACTGGGCCAGGGTGATGCCCCGCATAATCAGTGCGGCTTCGTCCTGGTTTAGAATGCCTTTGGGCAGGGCATCTCCATAGATCCATACGCCGGCATCCTGCACAAGGATGGGATTATCCAGGTCCGCCCGGCCCGAGGCTGCCGCCAAAAGAGCGGAGCAGATGAGTTCCACCGCGGAATCAGAGCACTGCTGGTCCACAAGTATCCGGGCAGCTTTGAATTTTTCCACGGCCAGGGCGGTCAGTCTGGGCACTTTTTCGCTGTCTTCCCTGATCTCGGCGGCATCGTAATAAGTTACGGAATTCGCCACCGGCGAGGCTGTGCCCAGTCTCGCAAGACTGCTCAGAGTACGCTGGTCAATGACCGCCACGGGCACATTGTCGGACAACCCGGCAGCCATGAGATCATCTTCAGCCGTTACCTTGTCCAGGATGGTGAGGATGCCGCCGCCTGAACCGAGTATTCTCTCGATTCGCGGGCCAAAGGCGTTCTGGAGCTCCTGGATGCAACTGGTGATGGCTTTTTCCAGCACTCCATCCGGTTTGTCGGCTTTTTTGAGCAGGGCTTCCTGTGCTTCCCGGGCATCCTGGGGCACAGTTTCTCCATCGGTCTTCTCCTCTCTTTTTTCACCATCGGCCGTTGTTTCCCCCAAGGTTTCCACAAGGGTTTCCAGAAGCTTTTTAGAGACACCCACCACATCTTTTGTTCCATCTTCGCCGATGACGTTGTCAAAAAGATTCTGTTTGTTGTGGACAATGGCGAGCACATCCTCTTCATAGGAGTTGGCCGCCACTATGGTGATGATCTGCACTGTTCTGGTCTGGCCTAAACGGTGAATTCTACCGTTTCTCTGTTCCAGCACGGCCGGGTTCCAGGGAACATCCAGGTTTATCAAAACAGAACCGCTCTGGAGGTTGAGTCCAACCCCGCCGGCATCGGTGGACACAAAGATCTGAACGTCATCGTCCTCACGGAACCGGTCCATCAAAGCACCCCTTTTGGCCGTGGGCACACCTCCGTGGAGGCGGACATAACCCAGGCCCATGCTGCGCAGTCTTTTTTCCACCATCCTGGTCATAAGTTCCCACTGGGAAAAGACAACAGCCTTCAGGCCCGATTGAATGCAGAGTTCATCCAGAATATCGGTGAGCTCATCAAGTTTGGGTGAGCCTTCGGTCTCCTTGTCCACCAGCCCTGCGGCATTACCGGCCATCCGGGCCTGCTGGAGCGCGGCCATCAAACGGTTCTGTTCCGACGGGGTAAGGGGCCGTTTTTTAGCGATATTGGCAAGGGTGCCTGCGGCATTCATGGCTGCGTTATGGAGCTCAATCTGTTTAGGGGTCATGGCTACATCCAGGCGCTGGGTTATCCTGTCGGGCAACTGGTCTTTTACGATCCTTCGATCCCGGCGGAGCATCACCGGGGCAAGCCTCTGCCTGAGCATGGAAAGATTTCGATAGCCCAGCACCTTGTCCCGTTCATCGGTGACATGAAAATCGACCATGTAGCGCCACAAAGGGCCAAGAATCCTGGGATCAACCACCTGCATCAGACTGTATAGGTCTTCAAGGCGGTTTTCCAGAGGGGTACCCGAGAGCACAAAGGCATAGCGTGAAGGGATAAGCTTCACCGCCGAGGCTACCTTGGTGCGCCAGTTTTTTATCCTCTGGGCCTCGTCCAGAATGATCAGGTCCGGTCTAAGGCTTTCATTGATCAGTGAAAGGTCCCGGAGAATCAATTCATAATTGATAATATAAAAAGCGCACTTTTTACGGTACTGGGCGCCCCTAACCCTGGGCGGCCCCTGGATGATCTGGCTTTTAAGGTCGGTGAATTTTGCAATCTCCCTTGCCCACTGCTGTTTCAATGAGGCCGGGCAGATAATCATGGTGGTTTGAACATTTTCATGCTCGCTCAGCCAGGCTGCCGCGGCGATGGCCTGGAGAGTCTTGCCCAGCCCCATATCATCGGCCAGAAGGGCTCTGCCCGTTCCAGCCAGGAAGGCTGTTCCTTCAATTTGATAAGGATAGAGCCTGGCCCGGATTCCGGGCAGTCTGCCGCCATAGGCACGAATCCGGTCGTGAATTTCCCTGGATCTCACTTTATGGGCGGCTGCGGCGGCCAGGTGGTTGGCATGCTCAATGGCGTCAAGGCCCATGTTGATGTCGGCACGTTCGCCCACCATCTCCCGAAACCGGAAAAATTCATCGGGAAGCCTGCCTTGAAACCCACCTGCCGAATCAAAAAAACGGCCCAGGATTGCCTCCAGATCCTCCTCGATGGAAGGGGTCCTGTGAAGGCTTATCCGGGGCGCGTTTTCCACGTCCCAGGCAAGATAAACATAGGAGAAGGGCGGGGTCTGCTCTTTGAATTGGTGATAATCAGGATGCTTTTTGACCTTGTGGAGCACGGCCTCGATATGCTTGCAGGTACCGAGCTGGTTATTGGCAAAATCAGGACATGTACAAAAGTTGGCACGTTTGCGGAGGCTGCGAATGGTGACCCGGTAAGTTTGGGGAAAATGAGTGGTGGAAGTCACCGACGATGCCCGCCAGTCACCAAACCAGGCCCCGCCGTTCAGGGATTCCACCTGTACCTCGGATCGTCCCCGTTTCATCCTGGCTTTGATGGCACTGTCCGTGGCGGTCAAAAGTTCGTTGGTTTCTCCATGCCTGTCCGCGTAAGCATAAAGCACGGCAACCATATGGGAGCATGGGATTCCATCCTCCGCCCCCTGGCATTGACAGGAAAAGGAGAGCTCTTTTTCACCAGTCACCCGTATTTCAATATCCAGGGGTGTGCTGGAGATATCTTCATCTTCCACCATGGCCCAAAGCCCTTCCCGGTCATAGTCCATATCAAATACCCGGTTCTCTTTATGCATGGCAAGGCCCTGGCGGACAGCCGCTTCATCGGCTATTGTCCGCAATTCCTCTCCATCAAAGAAAAAGGGGTCCTGGTTTATGGAATGTAATGTCAATTTCATCTGTTTCTCCCGGATATTATTACTCCAACTTTTTAAAATTATAGTTTTTTATTTAGGCATCCTTCATGAAAAAGCGATAGTATTTTACATTTCTTAAATTTTATATTCTGGTTGTAGATTAGAAACCTTCCCGGAATCAAGATAAATATAAAAAAGTCGAAATTCCATTTTGAACATGGTTTCAACGGCATCCAATACACAAGATATTTTATGCTTGACAACCATCTGAATTTCAATTATTTTTTATTTTATGGTTAATAAATCACATAAAAGCTTTAGGGTATCAGCTGGCACCACCTTTATCTCCCGGACAAACAGCCAGGATATCAGCGCAGACCTGTTTTTTGGTTTCTGGTGGTGGTGGTGCAACCGGTGTGCTATGGTGTGCAGCTTGTAATTCGCTTAAACAAAATCAGTTGCCATCAAAAGCCCATCGTCTGACAAGACGGCGGGCTTTTTTTTACTCAAAAAATATAGGCCACAGAAAATTGATGTACAATAATTACTAATTTAACTTGTCTGCGTTTGTCAGCGTGGATCTACGGCTAATTTCAACAAAAGGAGAAAGTTTAATGGCAATCAAAAATGTAATTCTACCCCCTAATGAAATCCCAAAACAATGGTACAATATCCTGGCGGACATCAAGATGAATCCGCCATTAGGACCCGACGGAAAGCCGATCTCTCCCGATGCCCTGGCACCTGTTTTTCCCATGAACCTCATCGAACAGGAAGTCAGCAGTGAAAGATGGATCGATATTCCCGAACCGGTTCTGGATGTTTTGCGTATCTGGCGGCCGGCCCCTTTGACACGGGCCCTCAACTTCGAAAAAGCACTGGGTACACCAGCCAAAATTTATATCAAAAATGAAGGGATGAGCCCTCCCGGAAGCCACAAGCCCAATACTGCCGTTCCCCAGGCATATTACAATAAAATTTTCGGTATCGAGAACATGACCACCGAAACCGGGGCAGGCCAGTGGGGCAGCGCCCTGTCATTTGCCTGCGCCCAGTTCGGGTTGACATGCAAGGTCTTTATGGTCAGAATCAGCTTTGACCAGAAACCCTACAGGAAGGCCATGATGGAAACCTGGGGCGGCGAGTGCATTGCCAGTCCCGGCCCGACCACCAATGCCGGCCGGGAAGCTCTTGCCAAAAACCCGGACACCCCGGGCAGCCTGGGCATTGCCATCAGCGAGGCCATCGAGGCCGCAGTCGCCGATACCAGCGGAAAGACACGATATTCCCTGGGCAGCGTGCTCAACCACGTGATGCTGCACCAGACGATAATCGGCCTTGAAGCTAAAAAACAGTTTGAAATGATCGACGAATATCCGGACATTATCATTGGATGCGCCGGCGGCGGCAGCAATTTCGCCGGCCTGGCCTTTCCTTTTGTCTACGACAAGATAAATGGCCGTGACGTGACGATTTATCCGGTGGAACCAAGAGCCTGTCCCACCCTGACCCGGGCGCCCTTTGTCTACGATCATGGGGACACGGCCAAATATACTCCCCTTTTGCCCATGTACAGCCTGGGTCACAATTTTGTTCCTCCGCCGATCCATGCCGGGGGCCTGCGCTATCACGGAATGGCTCCGACCGTCAGCCAGCTTGCGAAGGAAGGCCTGATCGAACCCCGCTCGGTAACACAGATGGATTCTTATGCCGCCGGTCTTTTATGGGCCAGGACCGAAGGCTATATTCCGGCTCCTGAAACCACCAATGCCCTGGCTCTTGTCGTGGAAGAAGCGAATAAAGCCAAGGCCGAAGGCAAGGAAAAGGTGATTGTCGCCAACTTCAGCGGACACGGCCTGCTAGACCTTGCGGCCTATGAAAAATATCTGTCCGGACAGATGACGGATGTGGTTCTGCCCGAGGAAGATATGAAAAAATCCATGGAAATATTCAAGGATTATCCACTCCCGGAAGCTTTGAAAAGTACCTGACCCGGATAAAACCGCCAAAGGTTTATCCGCCGCCTGGGGCGTTCGGATAAACCTTTGGCGCTCTTGAAAAGACGTACGCCGCTGATAAAATGGCGGAGTAAAACGATACTATAAATTTTCACTTTTCGATATTTATATGGATTCAACAATCAAAGCATTGGAACGTAGGTGCCCGCGACTGGGCGGCCCGGTCGGATTCGACTATTGTCTGACAGCGGAAAACGATCAGCATCCATGTTTCAAAATAATTGACTGCTGGTGGGAACAATTTGATGTTTACCATTATCTTGAAGCGTCCCTTCCTGTAAAACAATTTCACGCCCTTTTACAGGCAGGGCCGCCCAAACCCAAAGCTTCCAGCCTAGTCGAATTAATTGAAGCCGCCAGGCAGCGAACCAGGACTGAATAGCACATCAGACAGACCGGCATGTGCATTCAGACCCTGTCGCACACCTCCATATTTGTTTAAAAGGCCGGAAGTGATATCATCAACCCCTGAATCATTCCGGCTGAAAATATAATTCCTAAAAATCGATTATATCAAACTGGGCATTTCCAATAGAATAATAGGAGAGCTATTATGTACTGGAGAAAACCACTGGATCAGGACCGCATCAAAGTGCCCCGTGGTGTCATCCATATTATCGAGGAGCGATGCAAAGGGTGCGGGTTTTGTGTAGAATTCTGCCCCCAGAAAGTTTTGATCATGTCGGATCATACCAATGCCAAAGGATACCATCCCCCTGAAATAAAAGACGGCTCACATTGCGTCAACTGCGGGCTCTGCTCGCTGCTCTGCCCTGATTTTGCCATTTTTGTTGAAGATAAAGTCAGCCGGACACCTGAAAAGATAGAACCCAAAAGAAAAACAGAGGCTAAAAATGACGAAACCTAAAGGTCTGCTCCAGGGGGATCATTTCCTCCTGGGAGATTATGCCGCGGCGGAAGGTGCAATCCTTGCAGGATGCCGGTTTTTTGCAGGATATCCGATCACTCCGGCAACGGAAATTGCCGAGCGCATGTCCACCCGAATGCCCCAGGTTGACGGCACATATATACAAATGGAAGATGAAATTGCGTCCATGAACGCAATCCTGGGAGCTTCATGGTCGGGGGCTAAGTCCATGACGGCCACCAGCGGCCCCGGCTTTTCACTCATGATGGAAAACCTTGGATTGGGCATCATGCTGGAGACACCTTGTGTCCTTGTCAATGTGCAGAGAGGCGGCCCTTCCACAGGTCTGCCGACCCTGGTGGCACAGCAGGATATGATGCAGGCGAGATGGGGGTCTCATGGAGATTATGAAATTATTGCCCTGTCTCCCGGCTCTCCCCAGGAGTTCTTTGATCTGACAATTCGTGCCTTCAACCTGGCTGAGAAATATCGCACACCGGTACTGATCATGGCTGATGCCGAAGTGGGACATATGACTGAAAAGGTGGTCATTCCGGATCCCGATGAAATTGAAATCATCAACCGCCCCCTTGTTCACAAAGGCGACATTGAACCGGGCCTTTTCAGAATCTACAGGGACATGAACCAGTGCAGGGGAGATGCCCGTGTATCCCCCATGGCCCTGGCCGGAGAAGGTTTTCGATTTCATGTGACCGGCCTGACCCATGATGAACGCGGGTATCCGGATATGAGTGCAAAAGGAAATAAGTGGAATGTGGAAAGGATAATAAACAAGATCCGCGACAACCTGGATGATATCATTATGCTTGAAGAGGAAAACCTTGATAACGCGGAAGTAGTGGTGGTTTCATACGGCATTTCCGCAAGGACCTCTTTATGGCCGATTGAACTGGCAAGAAAAGAAGGAATACGGGTTGGATTATTAAAACTGATTACGGTGTGGCCATTTCCGGAAGAAAAAATTAAAAGGCTGGCCGGTTCCATACAGGCGTTCGTGGTGCCTGAAATCAACATGGGGCAGGTGGTCAGGGAAGTGGAGCGATGCGCGGCGGGAACGGCCCGGGTTTTCGGTGTCCATCGCCCGGGGGGTGAAGTTCTGGAGCCGGTTGCCGTGCTGGATACTATACGGCGTGCCGCGGGCAGGCCGACTGAAAAGTAGTTTTAAAAGAAAGGCAAACACAAATGACTGCAAATAAGGCACCCATCGGTGGATCCGCCCATCTGTCAGGATACGAGCCGCCCGACCGGAGCGACTGGGAAACCGGGCTTCACCCCATGGATAATCTGTTACGAGGGGAACGGCTGCCTCACATCTGGTGCCAGGGATGCGGCCTGGGAACGGCCCTGACCACTTTTATCAGTTCACTTCAATGGCTGGTGAAAAATAAGAACTGGGACCTGGATAAAGTGGCCGTTGTTTCCGGTATCGGCTGTTCAGGACGTGTAGCGGGTTACATGCGGCTTGATTCATTCCATACCACCCATGGCAGGGCCATACCCTTTGCCACGGGTTTAAAACTTGCGAATCCCGGGCTGAAGGTTGTTGTTTTTTCAGGTGATGGAGACATTGCCGGAATCGGGGGAAATCATTTTATCCATGCTGCCCGGCGAAACCTGGATATCACGGTAATATGCGTTAATAATTTCAATTACGGAATGACCGGGGGACAGGTGGGATCCACCACCCCCCATGCTGCCCGGGCAGTGACGACACAGTATGGCAATTTTGAATACCCGTTTAACCTGCCGTATCTGGCCGCCGCGGGGGGTGCCTCCTTTATGGCCCGCTGGACCGTTCTCCATGCCCGGAGGCTGGAATGGACCCTTAGAGAAGCCCTGGAGCACCGGGGATTCAGTTTTGTAGAGATCATTGCGCCCTGTTCCACGGCCTATGCCCGCTGGAACCCTGAAGGCAAAGGGCTGGATCCGCAAAATTTGAAACGACGGGGCCTGGAAGTGATGAAACATTACCAGAAAGTGGGAAAAATCTCCCCGGAGACACATCCCAAAGATGCCGATATAAAGGTGGATGAAAACGGGGTGATCACGGAAATCGTTGAAGGCAAATTCATCGATGATCCCAAACCTGATCTTCAAAAATCCATCGACCAGATGGCAAAAGCCGCTGAAAAGAAATGGAAGACGGTAAAACAGGGCATAAAAAACAGGCCCAGGCTTAAGGCCCGGAAAGGCCATGTCCCGCGCACCGAGCTGCAACTGGGTGGTTTTGGTGGCCAGGGAATTATCAGTGCCGGTAAAATCATCGGTCAGGCCGCAGCCATATATGACAAACTGGAAGCTTGTTTTACACAGAGTTACGGCCCGGAAGCCCGTGGCGGTGCAGCGGGATCACAGGTAGTGATATCGAGTGCTCCCATCCATTATCCCAATATTACAGAGCCCGGGAGTGCTGTGATCATGTCCCAGGGTGCATATGAAAAATATGTACCCCTTTTGACTTCAGGGGCAATGTTACTGATCGACGACGGGCTGGTAAAACCGCCGGACAATCACCGGGATGACATCATTACCCATGGCATTCCGGCCACAAAAACAGCAGAGGATCTGGGTAATGTCAGGGCTGCCAACACGGTGATGCTCGGCTTCTGGACGGCCGTAGTGGGGGCGGTAACCCGGGAAGCCATGCAGTATTCATTATCGGAATCCGTGCCGGGAAAAACGGTGGAAGTCAACCTGAAAGCATTTGAACATGGTTATCAGGCAGGTATGAAATTGAAATAAAAAATGACAAGCAGGAGGAACGGTCGGTGAATCAGGGTGTTTTAATTATTGGCGGGAGTGAGGCCGGAATTCAATCGGCCCTGGATCTTGCCGATGCAGGTGTGAATGTTCACATGATTGAGTCATCGCCGTTTCTGGGTAAAAAACACCATTCCAGATTACCATCCCACCTGTATCATACACGTATGCTGGAGGCAGCCAGGCACCCCGGCATTACTCTGTGGACCAATACCGATCTGGATAAAATTGATGGCATGGCCGGAAATTATCAGGTCAGACTTCGCAAAAATCCCAGGTACGTTGACCTGAACAAATGCACGGCCTGTGGCGACTGCATCGAGGTCTGCCCTGTGACTGTTCCTTTGCAAGGCCGTAAAGCGATTTATATCAAAGATAATAACGAGCCGGGTTGCGCCGCAATCGACAAGTTCGGTAAAGCGCCATGTACGGATGCCTGCCCGGGAGGAATTCATGTTCAGGGTTATGTGGCCCTGGTTGCGGCAGGACGATTTCAGGAGGCCATCGATCTGATTAAAGAAGCGATCCCGTTTCCCGGGATATGCGGGAGAATATGCACCCATCCCTGTGAAATCGCATGCCGCAGGAATGAGGTGGATTCACCTGTTTCCATACGTCTGCTCAAACGGTTTGTATCCGACTGGGAACGCCGGCAATCGAAAAAACCACCCGAGCCCGCTTTGAAAAAATCTAAAAATAAAAAAAGTGCGAAAAAGGTTGCCGTGATCGGTGCCGGCCCTGCCGGCATGACAGCGGCCGGTTTTCTGGCAGGCAAAGGATACCCGGTGACTGTATATGACAAATTGCCGGTCATAGGCGGCATGCTTGCTGTCGGCATACCAGCCTATCGGCTGCCCCGGGATGTGATCGCACGGGAATATGAAACCATCCGAAAGCAGGGTGTGGATATCCGGCTCAATACCAGCATCGGTACTCAGGGCGATTATTCCATGGAGGATCTTTTATCAAAAAAATATGAAGCGGTTTGTCTCACGGTCGGCGCACACAAAAGCCTGTCTCTTGGTATCCCCGGCGAAAAGTTGAAAGGAGTGGTTCAGGGGATAGATCTGCTGAAAACGGTCAGTCTTTCGCAACAGACAAATGATCCGGCCTGGCAAAAGTCCCTGGAAACCTTGCTGCCCCGTGGCCCAAAGACCCGGGCCGCGGTATTGGGAGGCGGTAATACGGCCATGGATGTTTCCCGGACATTGAGGAGGCTGGGCCTGTCGGAAGTGAAAATACTGTACCGGCGTACACGCGATGAAATGCCTGCCCTTGCGGAAGAGATTAAAGATACTGAAAATGAAGGGGTGCAAATTCAACTGCTGACCGCACCGAAATCTATCACGGGAAATAAAAAGAGCTGTGTGTCCGGACTTGAATGCCTCCGCATGAAGCTGGGAGCCCCGGATCGAAGCGGCCGCCGCAGACCCATACCTGTTCAAGGGAGCGAATATCATATAGACCTGGACCTGCTTGTTATAGCCATCGGGCAGGAACCGGACTTTGGTTTCATGAGCAATGATACGGGTATTGTTATCGGTAAAGATCGGCGTATCCAGGTGAACGCTGAAAGCTTTATGACAAGTTGCAGCGGAATATTTGCCGCGGGTGACGTGGTGACCCGCGATGGGATGTCGGCTATTGAGGCCATTGGCATGGGGAAAAAAATGGCGCGGGAGGTCGATCTCTTTTTAAAAGGAGAAAAAAACAGGAACACACCGGAAAAACTATTTCGACCGCCCGTGTCCGACCGGGAAATGACCCCGGAGGAACTGACCCCCATACCGAAAATTCAAGTCCCTGTCCTCCCCCTTGAAAAACGCATGCAGGGATTTGATGAGGTGGAGACGGGGTATTCCAGGGACGAGGCCGTCAAGGAAGCCGAGCGCTGCCTCGAATGCGGTCCATGCAGTGAATGCATGGCCTGTGTCCGTGTTTGTAAAGCAGACGCACTGAACCATAACCAGACTGTAAGGATAGTAAACCTGAATGTGGCTACGGTGATTTGTGCGGACGATCCTGAAATTGCCTTTCAATATTTATCCAAAGCACCGGGGGATATCATCAGTATCCCTCCTGATGACCCTGTCATGGGCTCTGCCGCAGCTTCCCGGGTCAGGACAAACCTGGCATTTGAAACGGTTATGCAACACCCGCGGAACCTGGTTGCCGAATCGATATCGGATTTAAGAATCGGAGTTTATATCTGCCGGTGCGGGGATGACATGGGCGGCGTAATCCGGACGGAAACACTCCAAAACAGAATCCTGGGGCATGCGGATGTGGTCCATGGCGATATTTTACCTTACGCCTGCCGGATGGATGCCGCAACAAAGATTAAACAGGATATATCCGATCATCGACTGAACAGGGTAGTCCTGGCGGCATGTTCATGCTGTTCTTCAGGCCAGGTCTGTTTCAGCTGCACCTTTCAGAGGGTTCGCTGTAAGGAAAATCTGGGGATGTATCAACCTGTGCAGGGAACCGGCGGCAACCCGAACCACGGCCTTTCGCTTCCCGTGAATTTTGAATTTGTCAATATCAGGGAACAATGCGCCCTGGTGCATAAAGACAACCCCGGCCTGGCCACGGAAAAGGCTGATATCCTGATCAATGGAGCTATTTCCCAAATAAGGCAATCTACCATTGAACCTTCGGAACCATTAATCAGGGAAAGATCCGTAATGATACTGGGAAAAGGCCGTGCTTCAAAAATATGCCTTGAAGCGTTGAATAATTCAGGTATAAATACGGCCCGCCTGTTGGACATCTCATCTTCAATAGATCATTCAAATGGTTATTATACCATGAACCGAAACGGTCACACCGTAAAATCCCTTTCAATCATCGTGACGCCCAGGGATGAACCGGAAGCTGATCAAATCATGGCCCGATTAAATTCAGGTAATTCAGGACATGATGTCGTGTATCAAACCGGTCAAATGGAAACCACACGGCCCGGTATATTTTTCTGTGACCCCGGTCTTGAACCGGATTTGACAGGCCGGGCAGTAGCGGCACGCTGCCGCGCATGGATGGGCCGGGTTCAGGGCTACCCGAAAAAGGTTTCCGGGAAGGTAGACCCCAGAAGGTGCAGGATGTGTTACACCTGCATGGGCATATGTG
>NBLJ01000069.1 GCA_002084545.1 Desulfobacteraceae bacterium 4572_123
TCCTTTCTGGGAACCATCGAAGATCAGGGCCGGGAAATTTCGGATATGGCTCATACAAACGGTGCCCTCAGCCTTGTGGGGGTTGACCCCATATCCCTCGGCGTGCTTCTGCCCCCGAGTAATTACGGAGCGGACATCGTCTGTGGGGACATACAACCCCTGGGAATACATATGCAGTACGGCGGGGGGCATGCCGGTTTTATTGCCACCCGTGATGAAGAAAAATTCGTCATGGAGTATCCGTCCCGCCTCTTCGGCATAGAAACCACCTCCGAGGAGGGAGAGTACGGTTTCGGGGATGTGACATTTGACAGGACCTCCTTTGGCGACAGGGAAAACGCAAAAGAGTTTATCGGCACGGCTACGGCACTGTGGGGAATTACAGCCGGAGTTTACCTGGCCCTTCTGGGCCCGAAGGGAATCACCCAGGTGGGAAAAACCATCCTTCAGAAATCACAATATGCCGCAAAAAAGATATCGCAGATAAATGGTGTGCGAATGCCCCTGGAAAAGGGTGTCCATTTCAAGGAATTTATTGTGGATTTCAGCCCGTCGGGAAATACCGTGAAAACGGTGAACCAAAACCTTCTTGAAAAGAAAATTTTTGGAGGAATGGATCTTTCCGGCCTGTTCCCGGAACTGGGAAATGCGGCCATGTTCTGCATCACGGAAATTCACACAAAGAAAGATATCGACACCCTGGTCCAGGCTCTCGATTCGATCATAAACGGTTAACCAGCGGCCTTAGGGCATTTTGAAAGGATAAAAAAACCATGAGCAGGAACATAAATAAAAAATTGCGAAAATTTCATCAGGCAAAATGGGATGAACCGATTATTTTTGAATTGGGGGAAAAAGGCGAACAGGGAATCCTGATGCCAGTTGCCGAAAAAGAAATCGAAGATGAGATCGGTGACGGGATATCAAAACTGCCGGCAGGTATGCGACGGGAAAAGGCGCCTGCTCTGCCCGAAATCGGCCAGATGCAGGTGCTCAAGCACTACCTGCACATGTCCCAGGAGAACCTGGGCGCCGACCTCAACGTGGATATCGGCCAGGGTACCTGCACCATGAAATACAGTCCCAAAATCAACGAACAGTTCGCGGCCTCACCGCAATTCACCGAATTGCACCCGTTGCAGGATGAAAATACGGTACAGGGCATGCTCGAAATTATGTACAAAACCGAACAGTTTTTCAAAGAGATCTCCGGGCTTGATGCTTTCACATTCCAGCCGGGTGGCGGTTCCCATGCAATCCTGGGAATGTCCACCATCGTGCAGAAATATCACGAAACAAGAGACCCGGGAAACCAGAGAAATGAAATCATTACCACCATCTTTTCCCACCCCTCCGATTACGCAGCAGCCTCGGTAAAAGGCTACAAAATCATCAATATCTATCAGGATGAAACCGGCCTTCCGGATATAGAAGCATTAAAAGCGTCGGTGTCGGATCGCACAGCCGCTCTTTTTATCACCAATCCGGAAGATACGGGTATTTACAACGGCAAGATTGCAGAATTTGTAAGAATCGTTCACGAAGCGGGGGGGCTTTGCGGCTATGACCAGGCCAACGCAAACGGCATACTGGGCATAACCCGGGCAAAGGAGGCCGGTTTCGACCTTACCTTTTTCAATCTGCACAAAACCTTTTCTTCACCCCATGGATGCGGTGGCCCTGCCTGCGGGGCTCTCGGTGTGACCGGTGAATTGGCGCGATTCCTGCCGGCGCCGGTAGTACGGTTCGATGGTAAAAGCTATTTTCTCGATTACGACCTGCCCGATTCCATTGGTAAGATAAGATGCTTCTACGGCACCATGCCTGCTGTCCTCAAGGCCTATGCCTGGATAATGAGCCTTGGTGATGAGGGGCTCAAGGAAGTGGCCCGGGTGGCTGTGCTTAACAACAACTATCTTTTGAAAAAAATTCTCCAGATTCGGGGGGCCAGTGCACCCTATGCCGAGGGCAGACATCGGATCGAGCAGGTCCGGTTCAGCTGGGAGGATCTGGAAAAAGAGACCGGGGTATCAACTTTTGATGTGACCTGCCGGATGGCCGATTTCGGATTTCACATGTGGTCCAGCCATCACCCCTTCGTGGTTCCTGAACCCTTTACCATTGAGCCCACTGAATCTTATTCCAAAAATGAGCTGGATGAATATGTGGCCGGCCTTCAGCAAGTGTCGGATGAGGCATATGAAACACCTGAAATCGTCAAAACCGCACCGCACAACAGTGTCATCCACAGGCCGGGACACGATACCCTGGATGATCCGTCCAAATGGGCCATAACCTGGCGGGCATATCTGAAAAAATGTGCTTCAGGCCGGCGAAAAAGGATCTGATTCTTGAAAAGAATCGGTTTAATCGTAAATCCCATCGCCGGAATGGGAGGCAAGGTCGGCCTCAAGGGAACCGACGGAATGGATACCCTGGAATCAGCCATTCTTCTGGGGGCCAAACCCCAATCTCCCATGCGAGCGATGAAAGCCCTTGAGAGGCTTGCGCCTCTCAAGGGACAGATCGAAATCATTACCTGCCCGGGGACCATGGGGGAAACCCAGGCCATAAGCTGCGGATTTATCCCCAGGGTGCTCGATTCTTCCGCCGGGACCAGTACCACTGCCGACGATACCATCAGGGCAGCGGAGGCCATGGTCGCATGGGGGGTCGAAATCATCCTCTTTACAGGGGGTGATGGAACCGCCAGAGATATCTGTTCAGCCATAAAAGACCAGATGGTGGTCCTGGGCATCCCTGCCGGTGTAAAAATGCATTCCGCCGTATACGGGCGTACCCCGGAAAGAGCCGGAGATCTTGCCGCCCTATATCTTCAGGGGAAAACCAAACGCCTGCGGGCCGCGGAAGTAATGGATATCAATGAGGATGCCCTCAGGGCGGGGCAGGTAAACGCAACGCTTTACGGCTATCTCACCATCCCTTATATGCAAGGCCATGTACAGGGATTAAAATCCGGCAGTCCGGAAAGCGAACAATATCTCCAGCAGGCAATTGCAGCCGATGTTATCGAAAGTATGGAAGACGGCGTCTTTTACATTATCTGCCCGGGGACCACAACCGCCGGAATAATGGAACGGCTCAATCTCGATTACACTCTGGTGGGGGTGGATCTGGTCCGCGATAAAAAACTCGTTGCCGGGGATTTAAGCGAAAAACAGATTCTGGATGTCATTAAAGGGCGCGAGGTAAAAATTGTCGTTACCCCCATCGGGGGCCAGGGCTGCCTCTTTGGAAGGGGAAACCAGCAGCTAAGTCCCAAAGTACTCCGCACGGTAGGAAGGGAAAATATCATCGTGGTGGCAACCGGACAGAAAATCAACTCCCTGCGGGGCATGCCGCTTTTTGTCGATTCCGGTGACCATGAGATAAACCGGATGCTCGCGGGCTATTTCCAGGTAATTACCGGGTACCGGATTCGAGCCGCATACAGAGTTATCCACTGAATATAAATTTCTTGGAAAACTCCGGTAAATGATCTATGCGGTCTCAGCTTCGCCATTTGTCTTTGTGCGCCTCCACATAATCCGATAGCGCCTCCAATGCCCCTGGCATGATTTTTTCACCATAACCGACGCGAAAATATCCACTGTCGCCTGTGCCATATTCCGAAAACACATATGCGGATTTTTTGGACCATGGTTTTCTATACGTCATATTGTTTAATTACCTTGCTTCCAGGACTCGGAACGGCTATTTTGTATGATCAATTCCCATTTCCGCTTCGGTTTCTATGACAATGGATCGGATCCTGGCCAGGACATTATCCGGAAGTGGTTCGGGTTTGTGGTTTTCAAGAATATACCTGGCCTTTTTCATGGCCCGCTCATAACCGCCGGTGGCCCCTGCGTTTTCAAAACAATCCAGGGCTTCTTCTCCTTCAATAAAGAGCCCGGTGGTCTCAAGAATCTCAAGAGTCCCGAGGTGAATCTCATTGACCTCGTCGTCGGTAAGGATATTCAGACTCAGCCCTCCGTTGAGATGCTTACCTGCATGTAAATTACGTTTCATAAACTATACCTCATAACCAATGGTTAAAATGCTGCCGCATTATTGACATGAAGGGCAAATCTCCTGTAAAAGACGGCGACACAGCCCCGTGAACGGTTACGAATTTTAATGGTCTCACAATTACAATAATGTAACCATTTTATACATTTTTGTAATTTTATATCTCTTTATATTTGATCTGGCAAGACAATTATTGCATTATTTTCAATGTATTATATATTTTTTTCCGTATGGCATGTATATTGCTGAATAAAAACTATATTCATTTTAATATAATTCACTCCCGGCATCACCGGTTTTGACAATATCAAAAAGGAAATTGAACAAAATGAGTGGAAACAAATCACGCTTAGCGGCAATCGCAACAATCAACAACTACGGACCGATTGAAAAATCGTCGAAATTCGTCGAAAAACCCTCCGGAGAACTCTTTGGCGTCAACGTCTTCAGCCCGCAGGAGATGAAAAAATTCCTTCCGGGAAAGGCCTTTGAGTCACTTAAAAAAACAATTGAGACGGGAGCCCATCTCGATATCAATATCGCGGACAGCGTTGCCGAAGCAATGCAGAACTGGGCGCAGGCAAAAGGAGCGTCACATTTTGCTCATGTATTCTATCCGCTGACCGGCCTGACAGCGGAACGCCACGACAGTTTCCTGTCTCCGGACAAAAAAGGTAAAGCCATCCTGGATTTCAGCGGTTCAGCCCTGATCAAGGGTGAACCCGACGCATCAAGCCTGCCCAACGGCGGACTCCGTCAGACCTTTGAAGCCCGGGGTTACACGGCCTGGGATGTCACCAGCCCTGCCTATATCATGGAAAACCCCAACGGCAAAACCCTTTGTATTCCCACGGTTTTCATGTCCTATACCGGCGAGGCCCTGGACAAGAAAACACCGGTGCTGCGAGCCACACAGGCATTGAACCGCCAGGCTCAGCGAATCCTGAAACTTTTCGGGGACCATTCCGAAAACATGATTTCGGTGACCTGCGGGGCCGAACAGGAATATTTTCTTGTGGACAACAATTTCTACAATCTCCGTCCTGATCTGGTCATGACCGGCCGCACTCTGTTTGGGGCTCCCCCGCCCAAAGGACAGGAATTCGGCGATCACTATTTCGGGGCTATCAAGGAACGCGTACTCGCATTCATGTTCGAAGTGGAACGGGAACTGTTCAAACTCGGAATTCCCGCCAAAACCCGTCACAATGAAGTGGCACCGGGCCAGTTCGAACTGGCTCCGGTATTTGAATCAGCCAACATCGCCACGGACCACCAGCAACTGGTAATGGTTACATTGAAAAAAATGGCAAAAAAATACGGCATGAAATGCCTGCTGCATGAAAAACCTTTTGCCGGAATCAACGGATCGGGCAAACACGTCAACTACTCATTTAGCAACGCAAACCAGGGCAACCTGCTGGACCCGGGAGACACTCCCCAGGACAACGCCCAATTCCTGGTTTTCTGTGCCGCCATTATCCAGGCCGTTCACAAAAACGCGAAGCTCCTGAGAGCGATTGTTGCCACTGCCGGCAATGACCATCGCCTCGGCGGCAACGAGGCACCGCCGGCCATCATGTCCATTTTTCTCGGGGAAGGGCTTACCAGGGTTTTTGAGCAGATCTCCAACGGGACACCGGCAACAGCGGTGAGCCCGAAAGAAAAATTGAACATCGGCGTTGACGTGATTCCGCCGCTGCCAAAGGATTCCGGTGACAGAAACAGGACCAGTCCGTTTGCCTTCACCGGAAATCGTTTTGAATTCCGTGCGGTGGGTTCGGATCAGGCCGTGGCCTCGGCCCTGACAGCCATCAGCACCATCATTGCAGATGCCATTGACGATATTGCCACACGGCTGGAAAATGTCACCTCGGGAGCTCCGGAACAATTTAATAGCGCTGTCCATGAGCTGTTGAAATCGGTTTACAAAAAGCACAAGGCAGTGGTATTTAACGGTGACGGATACTCCGAACAGTGGCAGTCAGAGGCGGAAAAACGCGGCCTTCCCAACCTCAGAACTTCCGCCGAAGCCCTGCCGGTACTGATTGAAAAAGAGACCATTGATCTTTACGAGCGGCACAAGGTGCTCACCCCATCGGAAATAAGGAGCCGGTATGAAATCCACACCGAGCAGTATGTCAAAAAAATTGCCGTTGAAGCCAGGCTTGTTGTAAAAATGGCGGATACCATCATCGCTCCTTCGGCCGTACGCTACCAGAGCGAGCTTGCCGACAACTGTGTCAAACTTGCAAAAGCAGGCATGAAACCGGACACCGCCGCCCTTGAAGAGGTAACCGAACTGACAAGGGGGCTGAAGGTTTCCAACACGGCACTGAAGGCGCTTATCGCTCGGAAGCAGGAGGATCTGAAGTCCCAGGCAGAGTTCTGCTGTCATAAAATCCTTCCGGCCATGGAGGCGGTGCGTGAATATGCCGACAAACTCGAGGCGGTTGTCGCCGATGACCTCTGGGCTCTGCCTACCTACCAGGAGATGCTCTTTGTCAAGTAAGTATTATGATACAAATATAAAAAATATGGGGAAAGTATAAAAAATGAGGCTTTTTGACAGCCATTGTCACCTTGATGACAAATCATATGCCAAAGACCTGCCGGAAGTTCTCCGCCGCGCAGGGGATACGAATGTGGCAGGCATCATGCTTGTGGGGGTAAACCGTGAGACCTCGGCAAAGGCCCTTGAGATAGCCAGTGCTTTTGACGGTTTTTATGCCTCTGTCGGTGTCCATCCCCACGATGCCCGGGAGTGCTCTCCGGAAACCCTGGAATATCTGAAAGTCCTTTCCCGGAATTTCAAGGTAAAGGCATGGGGAGAAATAGGCCTTGATTTTAATCGAATGTATTCTTCCCGGGAAGATCAGGAAAAATGGTTTATCCGCCAGCTGGAAACGGCAGTTGAGCTGGATCTGCCGGTCATCTTTCATGAAAGGGACAGTCATGGACGGCTTCTGGAGATCCTGAAAAGCAGGTGCCCGTCGGGAATCAAGGGCGTGATTCACTGTTTCAGCGGCAGTGCAACGGAACTTGAACAATATCTGGAACTCGGCCTTCATGTCGGCATCACGGGGATACTTACCCTTAAAAAGCGGGGGGCCGACCTGCGCGCCATGGTGCCCCTGATTCCGGAAGAGCGCCTTCTGGTGGAAACCGATGCCCCCTACCTTACACCGGCCCCTGAAAAAAATCGTTATCGGCGCAACGAACCGGCCTTTGTCAAATCCACCCTGCTCAAACTGGCTGCGGTCCGTGGCCTTGATCCCGAATACCTGGCAGGTATAATTTTTGAAAATACCTGCCGGGTATATAATATCGATTCCGGGATTTTTACGGAATAGATGGAAGGATTCTCCTTGCCGGCCTGCTTTTTACCGATCAACTTCCGGCCATTCTGAATTTCAGTTCGGATTTTATTTTAAGAGCCAGTCCCGTTATTCCGATAAGCAGCAGCAGAATGAATTGCGGCTCCGGCACTGCCGCGGCCGCCACCGGTGCTTTGGAAAAACTTCCGGCCTGAAGGAAAACACCTGAATCATAAACGTGATCTCCGGCATCGGCTATGGAAAGTGCAATTGTATAAGTTTCACCAGGAGTCAAACCGGTGATGCTGGCTGTCAGTACGCTTGTAAAGCCGTCATATTCAATAGTATCGCCGCTTGAGGCCATATTATCGACATAATATTGAGAATTTGCGTCCGCATTCACGGTGTTGATGGAAACCGGCGTATCTGTTCCGGGTATCATCGCATAATTTTCACCGTCGATAAAAAATCCAAAGGCGTCATTAAAGCTGGAATTTACCCACTCCGGATATTCTTCCGAGCCAAATGAGTAGTTGAAATAGGCCGCATCCCCCTGGCTGACAAAGTCAAAAGAGAGCACGGTGGCATCATAGGTCGAATAACCCGGGATCAGGGTGTTTAAGTTGCTGTCGCCGCCCAGATGATTATTACTCGATATACTGTTGCTGGTATTACTTGTCCCATCTAAATTCGATGCCGATCCGCTTGTAAGGACAATGCCGCTTTCAATGCCGAGCCCCGAGTTAATTCCGTCTGAAAAATAGCCCGATGCCGAATCGGTGCCCGTGTAGCTGATATTGCTGATTTCAATGCCCGGTCCCACGAGGCTTTGCACCATGTTGTCCGAATTATCCATGGGCGTAACGGAAAGCGCCGTTGCAGCTGCGGGGATCAGAAGAATTAGCAGCATTAAAGATATCAAATATGGCTTAAAATGGTGTCTCATTCTTTTTACCTCCTTTTAAGTTACTGTTTTAACATGGTTAATGGCTTAAAAACCGAAAAAAATTGATTGAGTGTTATCTCGTTGTTATCAGTCCAGAGCGCATACAAAAACCAGTTTGTTTTCTCACCTTTCAAAGCGTTGAGGGTATCCTGGAAAATAACCCCGGGGTATTCGGGAAAAGTTTTTTTCCCGTCCGAGAACCAGTATACAAAAGTTCGCAAACCGGGATAGGCCTGATTGCCCATAAGAAGTTTTACCGCCCGGACAGATTCTTTATTATCTCCGAGCAGCAAAGAGACATGGGATCTTTTGAGGATTTTCCATCCGGCCCCGGTCTGGCAATATTCAGGGGTGTGAATTTTCCGGCGCCCGGCCGCTGATGATATCAGTAAAAGCCCCACGCTGTCAGAGCCGTTATGGTAAATCCGGTTAATAACGGTCTGGTTGCCAAAAAATTGCTTTTCAGTGTTGCTCAGCGGTATATCCCGGCCTTCCCAGTCGCCGTATAAAAAGCTGATACTGATGGGAAGGCGTTTCCCGGCCGGATGAGCAGTAGTTTTTACAACCTGAAAACCAAAAGCTGTAAGGGCCAGAACCAGCACCGGAATGAAAAGATAGGGTCTGGGTGTCACGATAGGCGCTTTTTCCGGAGTCAGGATGTAAAGAATGCGGGACAAGGCGATCAGCATGATGGCCGGGAATAACCTGAGGAGCATTGAATAAACATAGCCGGAAAAACCAAACATGTGGTTTATGGTTTCCGAGACCTTTGGGTACCCCAGTAAAACAACAATCAGCAGAGGAGTTATTGCCAGAGCGAATTTTCGTCCCTTGAATATCAGTGCCAGCGAAAAAAGGGTTACAAGCATGGAAATACCCTGGGCATAATTATTGGAGGTATTTTGCTGCACCAGGATAAGAAATGCGGTGCACAAACAGAAAATGATTGTTCCGGCAGTTCCTGAGCTGTAATCGTTCGGCTGCCTGTACCAGCTTGTAAGAAAGGCTGATCCGCCGGCGATGACATAAATAAAGGCATAGCTGTCCTCACGGCTGAAAGCACCGCCTTTCCATTCAAACATGCAGCTTATGAAAAAAGGCAGGTAAACGAACAGCAGCAGTAACCCGAGGGTAAATAAAAAAATTTTATTTAAATCGGCGGTTTTTTTTGCGGCAAATTTTATTTCAGTGACAGCTTCCGATAAAAGAAAGAACATCAATATGGCAAAAACAAATGACAGCAGGCCGATCAGTGTGTGCAGTACCCCCGCAGTAATCTGCTCCTGAACAAGGTAGCTCCCACCCGTTAGGAGAGCTACTCTTAATGCGTTGGCAAAAACAGCCACGGGAACGGTCATTGCGATGCAGAATATTTTTTTTGTCAGGGTCATACCGGATCGAATCCCGCACAGGATTATTCCAACTGCCGTCAGCATGGTTATAAAACCGGAACCGCTGCAGGCCGGCGCGACATCAAACTGCATCCCTGATATCGTCAACAGGGTGCCGGATCTGGTAACCGAAAAATTCATCATTTTGAGAAAAAATCGGGCGATAACCGAAGATATCTGGCGCAACTGTACGGAAATAAAGGCATTAATGTATAAAAAAAGAAAACAGAACAACAGGGCTGTTATAGTCGACAGTAAAAAATCCAGCCAGAATTTTGTTTGAATATTTTCGGTTTTTGTCATTGTCAATTCCCGGATGTTTTAAGCATCGCTATCCTGGATAGAACATCTTTTTTTTCTATATTTTGCGGCCATTGGGCTTTATCGGAAAGGAGAAACCGGTTATACATGCTTGCAGCGTCTTTGCTTTTCCCGATATTTTCATAAGCTACCGCAAGACGGTATAAAAGCGATCCCGGAAAAGATTTGTCCCGGCTTTCGACTTCCAGAATTTTAATGGTTTCCTCAAACATGCCGCATTTGTTCAGCAAGGCTGCATAAGTGTCTTTTACAGCCGGCTGTGCGTACAGTAATTTCGTTGCTTTTTCGGCAGCCGCCAGGGCCCTGGTTTTATCAAACTGCTCCAGATGAATACAGGACCATGCATAATTATTCAGAAAGGCTGCATTTTCAGGGCTTCTTTCTATGGCTTCGGCATAGCATATATTTGCAATTTTATAGTTGTTATTCCGCAGGGCAAGCGTTCCCAGCATTGCCCAGATTCTGTCATTATAATTGTGCCTGGACAAAACCCCTTCCAACCCCTCATCCGAATTAGAGAGAATTGAATATGTGGCCCATCTTAATGCGGCTCCTGCATCATCCAGGTGGGTATTGAGTGTGTCCAGCGCTTTTTGAGCATCCCCGCGTGCATAAAACAAAGAGGCCAGATAAGTACTCCTGACGGACGGTGCCAGATTCGATTGATAGTCGCTCAGGGTTTTTTCCGCCGCATCAAATTGTTTTAAATGCATAAAAATTTCAAATCTTTTAGAAAAAGCCAGCGTCAGATCCGGTTTCAGCTTTAAACTTCGCTCGGTAAGGGCCAGGGCTTTGTCAAAGTCTTCCTGAACAAGGGCTACATGCAAAAGGCCGGTCAGCATCATAATATTATCGGGATGGCCCTCAAGATATTTATTCAGGATGCTTGCGGCTGTTTTAACCGCCCATTGCTTTTCAAAATCTTTTTGCCATTTTTTAGCGCCCTGGATGATCGCCATGGCTCTTAAATAAGTGGCTTCAGCATGATCCGGCTCAAGCTCCAGAACTTTGCGGGCCAGCATTTCAGCCTCTTCCGGATTGTTGTCAAGTAACGCTAATTTAGTCTGCGCCATGAAAATAAAAATGTCGGGCACCCTGGCTGCCGTCATTTTAAATAAATACCTGCGTGCCTGTTTGATATCGTTTTGGGAAATGGCAATGGTTGAAAGCCCGATTAATGCACTATGGTTATCCGGCGCTTTTTTCAATACCGTTTCAAACAGTTGAGCGGCCTGCCCGGGATTATTCACAGACAGGAGGTACTGCGCGTATTCAGCCATGACGTCAGGTGTCGGATCATTTTCCAATGCCCATCGGTATTGCTCATCCGCTTGGTCATGGCTGCCGAGAGCAGTATATGCCCTTGCCTTGATGATGGCTTTTAAAGCTGATGAGGATTGCAGCTTGTCGCATTCTCTTAGAACCATGCGGGCATCTCCATTGCGAAGATATACCATAATCCTGGCAAGGCCGAGATTCTGGTTGTCCGGCTCTTTTGCCAGCATCGCATCAAGAACCTGCAATGATTTATCCAGGTTTCCCGTTGTGAAGGCGATGGCCGCACCCTCGAGCTGAATTTTTCTGTCATCTTTATAAAGCGTTTCCAGAATCTCCTGTGCTTCAAGGGACTGGGAAGTTTTGTTGTCAATTATCGACAAATCCCTGAACAGTTTGAGACTGGCTTTAGTGACCATTTTTTTTTGATGGAGCCAGTCGAGCAGCCGGAGGGCCTTTTTAGTATCTTTGTGCAGTGCAAGGGTTCTGGCCAGATCCAGAACGAAAAACGGTGATTGATAAAATAAACCCGCCACGCCTTCTATTTTTTTAAATCCGGGAAGCGCTTCAGCCTGTTTAAAGGTCTTTAACCCGTCTTCCAGCCGGCCCGAGGCCAGGCATTCCCTGGCATATTGCAGCTGAACGACCGGGTGATCGGGGATCAGGCTGATAATTTCGGCCATGGTTTTGAATGCGGTTTCAG
>NBLJ01000070.1 GCA_002084545.1 Desulfobacteraceae bacterium 4572_123
ATATTGCTATGCGGCAAATAGCAAGGTCAATTGCTCAGGCAAATCCGGCCGTTGAATAATTTTCTTCATCTCGGGACAGAGACGATCCTGTTTTTTTTGCTCTGTTTTTAATTTTTCTACCACCATGCTACTGTCGATTTTCGCAAAACGCTCTTCTAATGTACTACAGCCATCAAGAATGATGGCGACATAATCTGGGTTGTCCAAATTTTTCACCAATGGGGTGTCCGCAAGCATAAATCTCAGCGTTTTGTTCAAGGATATTGTGCCGCTTCGTTTCCGGTTTCTGTGTTTTAGATCCCTGAAAAATCGTTCCAGAATATTATTTGTACGTTGAGGCTGGATGTTGAGCTGACCGCTTGGCGTATTTACGATTATCGGGTCTGCAAAAAGTTTGTCCCAGTATTTGTCGATTTGCTTGACCATCTTATCGTAATCTTTGTCTGGAAGTATTTTTTTACGAAAGCATTTTACTTTTTCCTCAATGGTTTTAATATCGACTTCTTGGCCATCATCGTTTAGACCTTGATTGCTTTTCGGAACAGCGATGCAAAGTGCCTCACGCAGCTTTTTAAAAACCGCTATTTTTTTCTCCATCTGCCCAGATGCTTTTTTTAACTGCTGGTCTTCAACAATCCTGGTAAGTGGTACCCAAAGCTTTGAGAGCATCCTATTTTTGATGAGCCCGTTGTTGATTATAGCGCGTAGAACCTTCAGCCTTTGATAAAATATCAAAGGCGGACAGTCAAAAGGAAACCCGCACCCCTCTAATTCTGAAGTGTCAAATATCCAGTGAAGTATTGCATATGCCGCCATGGTCTGCATTTGTTCCATAACCGCTGGGTCAATGCGACCACTGTCAATCCCGCTAACCAATGTGGAAGCCGTCTGTGAACCATCACCAATTATTTTTTCCAATGCCTTAATTTTCCGGCGCAGAAGGGGGCGGATTTTATGCTTTTTTAACCGGTTTCTGATCTTGACGTACTCTTCTTCAAACAAGTCCTTGCCGATATCGCGTAAAAAATGAAAATGGCAAATAAAATCGGGGATATTTTTGAACACATCATTTACGGCAGACAAAATACCCTTGCCCATATCGTGAACCAGGGCAATCGGGTCACCGTATTGCTGTTTTATTTGACGAAAAAACGGTATGAGCAACTCTGCCTTTTCCGACGGCAGTTTGATATTGTCCAGTACAATTTTGGCAATGCCGTCTATCCCGGTGAAAAGATGCGGACTGTCACCCTCGCAGGTGCCGTCAAGATGCAGGATGTATCCGCCCCGTAATGCCATCACTTGTCTTAATCGCTGTCCGCTCTGCTGGTGCGCTATGGCCAGGTAGGCAATAAATCTTTTGCCAAGATAACCAATTTGTCGCGGGGATATCACGATATTCTTCTTCTCCAGATCTTCTACTATTTGCTGTTCTTTGGCACAAAAGGATCCGATATCCAAGGTGACCACATTTTTTTCACGGCTTTTGAGCACTTTTAAGCCACAACCATCGACCCGGGGGTAGAAGTTAATGGTGGGCTTTTGTTTAAACAGATTCATGGCACTATGGTCTCTGGCTATCTTGTCAATATAGAATTTGAGACATGTCACAGCTTTGTATCCGAAGTTTTTTTTAACAAGTCGTGGAACTGTAAAAACCTTCTAATGATTGCCGGTTCAACAGATTGCCCCTGATCGGATACGTGCTTTGAGAGTTGTTCAATACCAATGTCCGGATGCTTGATCAGTTCAACTAAAATTACAACCGCTTGTGCATCCGTTGGAAAGGCATTGGTTGTCCATCGCTGCTTTTGCTTTGTATAAATCCCTGATCGATCTGATAGATAAATAAAACGCCCCTGGTGCTTTTCTCTTTTTACCCCCGGCACATTCTTGAACTGTGATAGAAAGGAACTGTTTGGTGCAAAACCGACAATTTCTGCAACTTGGACGGCACTCAGCCCTTTTTGTGAATCCTTAATTAGGGCAACGATGGTTTGTTTAAGGTTGCCGTGATTTGAGAAAAGGATGGTTTGATACTTCCACAAACCGTTTTTATCAAATACGGGAATCTGCGGCAGTGTATAGTAGCGCCCGTTGTGGTTGATGCTGGTATACGTTCGCCACTTTTTCAACCGCCGCCTTGCAGTAATTACCGAGCAGTTGAGCAGTTTTACCAGTTGCTCAATGGTGATAACCTTTTGCCGACTGAAATTTGCCAATGCATATTTGTCATCCATAGGCCACCTGATAAAGTAACGCTGGTGTGCAGTAATTGTGGAAACCCGAATATCTTAACCTAACCCATCTTTTTGCATAGAAAAATTAAATCCTACAATTATTCTCCGTAATGTGTTTTTGCCCGATGGACATATACCTTCCGGTTTTCCTCATCAATGGAGTAAACAATTCTGTCCTGAAAGGTTAAGCGGATGGAGTAGAAGGCTTTAAGTTGACCGACCAGTTTCTTTCCGGAATAGGGCTCCTGGCTTACTTGTTTTTCAAGAATATCTTTGAGCTTGGCCTTTAAGCGTGGCGTGAGTTTTTTTACATCTTTTAGTGCTTCCTTTGTAAATCTGATTTCATACACGTTCATCAAGAGTCCCCGAACACTTCATCCATCGAATAGGTTTCATTGTTATTTATTTGAGCTACAGAATGTTTTAAATTTTTTAAGAAACCGGGAATTGAAAGCAGTTCGAGGGTTTCAACAAGATTGTCATACTCTTCCTCGGAAAGTAAGACAACCGATCCTTTCCGGTGTTGAATCCGATATATTTGATGCTTTTCAGTGGCACCCTTAACAATTTCAAAAAAATCACGTCGTGCATCAGTTGCTGTAATATTACTTTTCATTTTATCCTCCAGACATGTACGTTTATATGTACATTTAATATGATATACCCCCCAGCAGTTGTCAATATCAAAATAAGGGCATTGGGGACACGGATTAACGCGGACTTACACGGATAAAAGCAATATTAATTGGCCACGGACCCACACAGAAAGACACAGACAATTCATCTATGTTCCCTTCGTGAATAAAAGAGGTGGAAATATTCGATAATTGCTCGTTTATCCAGGTAAATGCGTTATCAATCCGGAACCATCTGTTTTTTTTAATATTTGCCAGTCTGTGACTTTCTGTGTGGGTCTGTGGCAAAATTGATCTGATTGGCTCTTTTTGTTAAACAGATACTTAACCCGAAAGGGGAAATTATTTTTTCAATGGTTTTTAAAGTAGGATTACCGACGCCACGTTCAATATCGATCAATACCCTCGGTGAGACCCCAACTAATTGTGCATATTCGGGTTGTGTCAGGCCTGTTATTTTTCGCATGTTCCGAATGGTATCAGGAAGAGGACCAAGAGTGCCGTCTTCCAATTCTTTGTAAAAAGAGTGGCGCAGCTTATTCAGGTAAATTTTGTCTTTTGTCTTTTTCATACCGGTGGCCTTGCCGCTTTAAGGGAGCGTTTTACATTTTCTATTCGAGAGCCAAGTCTGTCGATAAGCCAGTGATCTACGCCACAATTTGCCATTATTTCAGGTAATTTATTAATGGTTTCTGCAAAATCGGATAGCTGTGATCGCAGTTGGACCGTATCAGTGATGAGGTCCTTTAATAATTCAGCGACTTTTCCCCATTCAGGTATACCCCATGATTCTGCTTCGGTCCATCTGCACACCCTTGGAATTCCCTGATCGTCCAGGAACATTGGGGCAAAGTCATACATCGGTGAGAGGCGAATGGTGCCGTTCGGATATTTAAGAACAGCGGAGTTGCGTCCATGGTTGTCTGTATTTCCTAAGGCAACATTGAGAATGTCGCGGAAGATAAATTCCTTTATGTCGGCTGTAGGGGCCGATGAATATCGGTTAAGGACAGCGCAAAATTTTTCCAGTGCAATCGTTACGCCAAAGTCGGATATGCGGCAAGAGATGAGAGACTTTCAAGTCCATAACGAACGACCCCTCGCCGGGTGGCTTTTCTGTCAAATCTTGGCATAAATAAGGCATTGGGCTCAAATTTCATTTTTTGGCCTACGTGCAATCCAACGGCTCGGGCGATCTTGTAATACGCGTTTTCATTGCGAAGGATATCCCGGTCAGATTGATTTTTGCCTCTTGGAAATTTGACAAGCCAGTGCTTGTGTGCCAGATGATCCGGCAGGGCGCCGTCTGCATGAAATTTTCCGTATTTATCCTGGGTTAAAAGAAATTTGGGCGCATCCCCCTGAGCACCGCTTGAGCCTGCCACAGGGGCGTTGTTTTGTTTTGCATACTCAATGAAATATTCCGCTTTGCTGACGACGTCTTCAAAGTCAAAGCCTTCATGTATTTTTTCATGCGCAGGAACTGGGGCGGCCTGGGCGACCCGGATATTCCCCGGGGGATTGCCGCCGCCTCTATATCCTTTTCGGCGTTCATCGGTGTCTTTGAGTTGAAAAGTGGCCATTGGCTTCTCTGTAGCGGATAATCTTCTCGGCATATTTAGGTCCGATTCTCTTGAGCTGGGTCAGTTCTTCCGCCGTGGCGGTATTGATATTAATCTTGTCTCCATCAGCAGCCGGTGCCATGGGAACCAGTGAAATACAAAAGAGAGTGACCATCATAATGACAAGAATTTTTCTATTTGTTTTCATAGGTATTCCTTCTCAAGTAAGGTGATCGGTTAAATGCGCTACGCTCTTTTTTATTACAATTTAACAGGGCAGGCACAGAAATACACAGACAATCCATCTATGTTCACTTCGTGAATAAAACTATAAATTGGTGACACAGATTAATGCGGACCCGCCCGCCTCGCCTGAAGGCGAAGCCGATGGCGGGCAGGTTTGTATGGATTGGGCAATTCTTTGTCAGCTATTGTTGATTTTTGTACAGTTAGCTTTTAGCGGTCAGCCATTAGCTAAAGGAATTCTTTGTCATTTCGAGCTTTAAAATCAATAGCCAATAGCTAACAGCTAATCGCTCATCTTATTTTCCGTCGGCACTACATAACAAGCTGGTTCATTTCAAAAATAGGAAGACATATGGACAGTACGATAAAACCGACAATCACGCCCATTACAAGTATCATGACCGGTTCCAGCAGTGCGGTCATGCCAAGTACCGCTGATTCGACCTCGCTTTCATAAACATCGGCTACCTTGCTCAGCATGGTTTCCAGTTCACCGCTTTGTTCTCCAAGCATAATCATCTGAGTTGAAAGATTAGGGAAAATTTGTGACGTTTCCAGGGAAGCACCAAGTCCCTGGCCCTTGCCGACTTTTACGGCCGCCTCTTCAATAGTGTTGGAAATAAGTGCATTGCCCACAATATTTTTAACAATTTCAAGGGCCGTTAACATCGAAACACCATTGGCAAGGAGCGATCCCAGTGTGCGGGAAAAGCGAGCCGCGGCAATTTTTTTTGTCAAATGGCCTGTCAATGGTGTTCGCAGCACCGCTTTATCAATCAGCAGGCGGCCTTTTTTTGTTTTTTTGATACGGCTAAGAACGATTGGAATGGCGATCAGGATAATCAGAATGATCCACCAGAAGGATTTAAAGAAATCGCTGAGGCTGATAAGAAAAAGGGTCGGTGCCGGCAGGGTCTGGTTCATGTCGGTGAATATGCCGGTGATGCTGGGGACGATAAAAGTCAAGAGCAGAAACAGAACCACGGAGCCGATAAAGGCCATCAGAACAGGATAGGCAAGAGCATTGCGGATGCGGCTGTTTAGGGCCTGCTGTTTTTCAGTAATGTCCGCCAACTGGTTCAAAACAATTTCAAGGGTTCCGGAAGTCTCCCCGGCCCGTACCATGTTGATGTAAAGCGCTGAAAAGGTTTCCGGATACAAAGAAAGCGCACCTGCAAAGCTCTGGCCTTCAACAATCATATCCTTTATTTTGGCCAGCCGCTTGTTAAGCGCCGGGGTTTTTGTCTGGGGCAGAAGCGTGTCAAGGGCCGATACAAGCTGGAAACCGGCACCCACCAGGGTCGCCAGTTGCCGGGTCAGCATTGCCAGTTCGGATTGTTTGATCCGCCTGCCGATATGCAGGGAAGGTAAAAACCGGCGGTTTTTTTTATTATCGGTGTTATGGATCGCCGTAATTTTATCGGTGTCATGAACTTCCGTAATTTTGACCGGGAAAAGCCTTGTGGATCTAAGTTTCTGGCGGGCAGTCACGGCGCTCTCGGAATCCAGTATACCCGAAATCTGCTTTCCCTTGACGTTTAAGGCTGTATATTCAAATACCGGCATGATTACAGTTCACTTTTAAAATTTCCGGTTTATCCGGCTCATGCCGGATTCAATCTTTGCTTTTGTTACACTGATCGTGGTAATGATTCTGCCGTCGAGCATGAATGCGTCAAACTACTATAGCCTGCCCGAAATCGTTTGTAAACACGATTGATGATAATTGAAGGCAATATGGGGTTAATTAGTCAGATGGCTTTTATTTCTCTTATAAGAAAGGACAATGAATAATATGAATAAGTTAAATGAGAAAATCGCCGAACTGGAGTCCGGTACAATTTGCGTCTTAGGCGTTCCTCTGGATAAAAATTCATCCTTTCGGCGGGGTCCTGCCTTGGCGCCAATGCGAATTATGGAGCAGTTTCACAGTGATTCCACAAATCTTTGCGCGGAAAACGGGGTCGATTTAGGCTCGGTCAAAAAATGGTGCGAACTTGGCAAC
This sequence comes from Desulfobacteraceae bacterium 4572_123, assembly GCA_002084545.1. Taxonomy (GTDB): domain Bacteria; phylum Desulfobacterota; class Desulfobacteria; order Desulfobacterales; family 4572-123; genus 4572-123. Next base: position 6,689 of record NBLJ01000070.1, read on the forward strand.
ATGACTCTCCCGGAAGTGGGCAAAGAGGCGTTTGAAGCCATCGAACAAACGATTGCTAAACTGCTGTACCATGGCTGCCGTGTGATCACACTGGGCGGCGATCATTCTATTACTTATCCCATTATACGTGCCCACACAAATTTCCATGACAGGCTGGATATACTGCATTTTGATGCGCATCATTCATGGAATCAAAGGGCGGATTGTGGGAGCCGATATCGTTGAATTAAACCCGGATCGCGACCCGATGGGAATGACCGCCATGGTGGCGGCAAAGTTGACAAAGGAAATTCTTGCAAAAATGCTGTACGGCGATTCAGCGGTTTAATCGACAGATTAGATGCAACTACTTTGAAATCGGGATACAAGAGCATGTAAAGAGAATCGACCGTCATTTTTAAATTGAAAAAAATTTGAAATGCGATATGGTAGCGCCAAATTAAAAATATTGTATTTTACAAACTGATTACCCGAATTTTATGAAACTGGATTTTAATAACAATCAAAATGGATATACGGCTGAATCCATAGAGGTTCTTAAAGGCCTGGACCCGGTGAAGCGCAGGCCCGGCATGTACACTGATACTGCACGGCCCAACCATCTGGGCCAGGAGGTGGTGGACAACAGTGTGGATGAGGCCATTGCAGGTTGTGCGGATCATATCGATGTCATCCTGCATAAGGACAACTCCCTGGAAGTTGCGGACAACGGCCGCGGCATGCCCGTGGATATTCATCCCGAAGAGGGCATCTCCGGTGTTGAGCTGATCATGACCCGGCTGCATGCAGGCGCCAAGTTTTCCGATAAAAATTATCAATTTTCAGGAGGTTTGCACGGGGTGGGCGTTTCAGTTGTCAATGCTCTGTGTACGCGCCTGGACGTGGAAATCAAGCGAGATGGCCGGAAATATCATATCCGGTTCAATAACGGTGACAAGGCAGGAAATCTCGAAGAGGTGGGTAGCGTAGGTAAACGCAACACCGGCACCACCATCCGCTTCTGGCCGGATCCGAAATATTTTGATTCGCAGCGTTTTGCCCTTCGTTCCTTCAAGCATGTGCTGCGTGCCAAGGCCGTACTCTGCCCAGGGCTGCATGTTAAATTTAATAACGAGCAAACCGGCGAAATTGACGAGTGGTACTATAAAGACGGGTTATGCGATTATCTTGAAACCAGCCTTGCCGGGTTTGAACTGCTGCCTGAAAAACCATTTCTCGGTGAATTCGAAGGAAGCGGAGAAACCGTGTCATGGGCCGTGACCTGGCTGCCTGAGGGCGGGGATGATGTAACTGAAAGTTATGTCAACCTGATCCCCACTACCCAGGGAGGCACCCATGTCAATGGTTTCCGTACCGGCCTACTGGCCTCGATCCGGGAATTTTGCGAATTTAGAAATCTGCTGCCCCGCGGTATCAAGCTGACACCTGAAGATATCTGGGAGCGGTGCAGCTTTGTGATTTCCATCAAGATGCAGGAACCCCAGTTTTCCGGTCAGACTAAGGAACGGCTTTCTTCCCGGCGCTGTGCCGCATTTGTTTCCGGCGTGGTCAAGGATTCCTTCAGCCTCTGGTTGAACCAGCATACCCAGACCGGTGACAGGCTGGCCGAGATGGCCATCAACAATGCCCAGCGCCGGCTGCGATCCCGTAAAAAGGTTGTACGCAAGAAGGTGACCAGCGGCCCGGCCCTTCCGGGTAAACTGGCCGATTGCGTGAGCCAGGACCCTGTGGAATGTGAACTGTTTCTTGTGGAAGGCGATTCCGCCGGCGGTTCCGCCAAACAGGCCAGGGATCGCCATTATCAGGCTATCATGCCCTTAAGAGGCAAGATTTTGAATACCTGGGAGGTGGATTCGGCCATGATATTGGGTTCCAAAGAGGTTCACGACATCTCGGTGGCCATGGGCGTGGATCCGGACACTGATAATCTTAACGGTTTGCGTTACCACAAGATCTGCATTCTTGCTGATGCGGATTCCGATGGCCTGCACATCGGAACGCTGCTTTGCGCACTTTTTCTGCGTCATTTCCTGCCCCTGGTAAAGGCGGGTAATATCTATGTCGCCATGCCCCCGCTCTACCGCATTGATGCCGCTAAAAAGGTGTACTATGCCCTTGATGAAGCGGAAAAACAGATCATTGTCGATCGTATCACCCGTAAAAACAAAAAACTCAAAATCAATGTGCAGCGATTTAAAGGCCTGGGAGAGATGAACCCCATGCAGTTGCGTGAAACCACCATGGCCAGGGATACACGGCGGCTGGTGAGATTGACCATTGACTCCGGGACGGATGGTGATCAGGCTGATGATTCCAAGACGGAAACTTTTAATATGCTGGACATGCTTTTGTCCAAAAAAAGAGCCGGGGACCGCCGCACCTGGCTGGAGGACAAGGGAAACCTGGTTCGGGATGTAGTAACCTTATGAGTGATGCAAAAGACGCCGCTTTTGATTCGGTAGAACAGCAGTCCCTGAAGACCTTCACCGAAAACGCCTACCTTGAATACTCCATGTATGTGATTCTGGATCGGGCCCTGCCTAACATCGGAGACGGCCTGAAACCGGTCCAGCGGCGTATTGTATATGCCATGTCGGAACTTGGTCTCAAGGCCAGCGCCAAATTTAAAAAATCGGCACGCACGGTGGGTGACGTTCTTGGAAAGTTTCATCCCCACGGCGATTCGGCCTGTTACGAAGCCATGGTGCTCATGGCCCAGCCTTTTTCATACAGATATCCGCTCATCGACGGGCAGGGCAACTGGGGTGCCCCCGACGATCCCAAATCATTTGCCGCCATGCGTTATACCGAGTCGCGCCTTACAAGGTATGCCGAAGTGCTGCTCGGCGAAGTGGGGCAGGGGACTGTAGACTGGGTGCCGAATTTTGACGGAACCCTCAAGGAACCATCCCTGCTGCCGGCCCGTCTGCCCAATCTTCTGCTCAACGGCAGCACGGGCATTGCCGTGGGTATGTCCACCGATATTCCGCCCCATAACCTTAAAGAAGTTGCCGCGGCCTGCATCCATCTGCTGGAACATCCAAAGGCTGCCATCGAGGATCTAAGTAAATATATTCAAGGGCCTGATTTTCCCACCGGTGCTGAAATTATTACGCCTGCCGAGGAACTGATGAAAATATATGCCGCGGGCCGGGGCGTTTTCAGAATGCGGGCGGTATTTCACCGGGAAAACGGGGATATCGTCATCACGGCCCTTCCGCATCAGGTTTCGGGCGCAAAAATTCTGGAACAGATCGCCGGACAGATGCGGCAGAAAAAATTACCCCTTGTCGGTGATTTAAGGGATGAATCCGACCATGAAGAGCCCACCCGCCTGGTAATTGTCCCACGATCCAACCGGGTGGATGTGGATTCATTAATGTCCCATCTGTTTGCCACCACCGACCTGGAGCGGACCTATCGGGTAAATCTGAATGTTATCGGCATTGACGGCCGACCCCAGGTGAAGCCTCTTCCGACTCTGCTTTCCGAATGGCTTGTTTTCCGGCGCGAAACCATCCGTAAAAGATTGAAATACCGTCTATATCGGGTGAATTCCCGGCTCCATATTTTGGAAGGTCTTTTAATTGCCTATCTGAATATCGATGAAGTGATCGCGATAATCCGAAACGAGGAACATCCCAAACCGATCCTCATGGAACGTTTTTCGCTTACCGATGAACAGGCCGAAGCCATTCTGGAGCTGAAGCTGCGTTATCTGGCACGGTTGGAACAGATCAAAATCGAGGCTGAAATAAAGGAACTGACCCGGGAAAGAGACTATCTTGAAAAGGTACTTGGATCAAAGCAGCGCCTCAAGACCCTGATGCGCAAGGAACTGGAGGCGGATGTTGAAAAATACGGCGACGATCGGCGTTCGCGTATTGTGGAACGTATCAATGCCCAGGCACTGAGTCAGTCCGACATCATACCTGTTGAACCGGTTACAGTAGTGCTGTCAGCCAAGGGGTGGGTACGCTCGGCCAAAGGTCATGACATTGACCCGGAGCAGCTTAACTATAAAGCCGGTGACGAATTCAAGGGTGCCGCATGGGGCAGGAGTAACCAGCCGGCGGTATTTTTAGATTCTTTAGGCCGCAGCTATTCCGTGCCGGTCCATGATCTGCCGTCGGCCCGGGGACACGGCGAACCGTTGAGCGGACGGCTGAACCTTGTTTCAGGCGCCGTGTTTGAAGCGGTTATCATGGGTGATGACGAGCAGTTGCTGCTTATGGCCAGCTCCGCGGGTTACGGCTTTGTGGCTCGATTATCCGATCTGCACAGTAAAAATCGCAGCGGCAAAGCCATGGTAAAGCTGCCCTCCGGGGCCACGCCCCTGCATCCCATGCCCGTTAATAACCCTGAATCGGACTATCTTGCTGCCGTCACCCACCAGGGCCGGATGCTTATTTTCGCGGTTGACAGACTGCCTCAGATGGCTCGGGGCAAGGGCAACAAGATCATTCAGATTCCCACCGCGCAGATCAAGACCGGTGAGGATTTTTTAAAAATTTTGACGATTGTGCCCCACGAATGTGATTTGATTGTCCATGCCGGCAAACGATATTTGAATTTGAAACCCGGAAACCAGGTGGATTTTACAGGGGAGCGGGGCCGCCGGGGAAAACTTCTGCCGCGCGGATTCCAGAAGGTCGACCGTATAGAGGTCGTCGAACCCAAACAGAAACCACTGCTGTAGCCGTTATTCTTATCTTTGTCTGATTCAGGATATCAAAGTTTAAAGCCAGGCGTAGATCGTAGGGTGGGCTGTGCCCATCGAATCGGTCGAAGTCCTTATTGAAGGCTTCACTCCCGGCAGCCTTTATTGGGTGGCTCCTCCTAGTACGTACACCACTATGTCTGATGTTGAGCAAACGTCTTCCCCAATGCAGGTATGTCTCTACAAACGGATGGCAGTTTTACTGGGCTGGGCCAGCTCCTCCCCGATCCGTATCACCTCGTGCACCAGAATGTCAAAATCTTCCCGGCGGCTGCGGTGATTGGTGTGTGCTACATGCAGAACGGACTTGCCTCCGATAATTGTTCCAGATGGCGCGGCGATCCCCTGTTCCTGCAGCTCGACAAGAATTTTTTTATTGAGCGCATCCAGTGCGGCGTTATCCAGACCAAGTCTGATGTAACGGAAGCAAACAACATTAAGCGTGACCGAAGCCGCAAGTTCCAATTCCGGCGCAGCATCGATTAACTCCGCCAGGTAGCGGGCCCGGTCTATGTTCTGCTGGATCAACCGTCCGTACTTGCGGCTGCCATGTTCCTTGAGCGACATCCAGGCTTTAAGCGCCCGAAACCCACGTGAAAGCTGGAAGCCATAATCGCAGAGCCAGGGCAGCCCATGCGCCAAATGCGCCGTCAACATGGAGCCAGAGATTTTCCTGTTGGCAAATATCGGCCAGTGCGTTGAGGTCGTCAACTGCTCCGGTGTTGGTCGTCCCCGCTGCGCCGACGACACAGAATGGCAGGTGACCATCTTTGCGATCCTGCGCGATTGTCGCCTTCAGCGCCTCAAGGTCAATTTGGAAATAATCATTGACCGGCACGAGATGGAGCGCATCGCTACCCAGGCCCAGCATTTCCTTGAACCAGCCGATCACCTGCTTCTCGACGGTGTTGGCGCTGTGATGGTCAAAGTCGCCGGAGTTGGTGTTCATCGAAGCTGTCAGTAGTTCGGAAAAAGCTCCCAAGACAGTCCCCGTGCCGAAGACCCATCCCCAGAAACGCGGATGGATGTTACCGATCGGGTAGGGTAGCACGTTCTCCAGAAATTCCTTATAAATCGCCTCCGGCGGTTGAGGATCAAGCGGCAGAGTCTTGGTGAAATGGGCCTTGACTTGGTCGGGGGCATGCTGCCAGACAGGGCGCTCCCGGACGGTTTTCATGTGAACCCCCAAAAAGCTGAAATAAATCTAAAAAACATAAAATTTCATTTCCAGAGGCTGCAACAGTATTTGGTGACCCTCTGGCAATTACTTTTGATGATCCAGATCATTCAACAGGGGAATTCAGATAAATAACTTTTGGATACACAAGAATGGGTAAACTCATCGTCATCTCTCATACTGAGCGTGATGGTTCCATGCGTATTATCAGCGCTCGACGGATGACAAAACAAGAAAGAAAAATATACGAAACAGGATAAAAAAATGAGATCCGAATATAAAAAAGAAGATCTGGGTATCGGCAAACGTGGGAAATATTATAATGCCTACAGAGAGTCAAACAACCTTGTCCGTTTGATACCGGAAGTTGCCAAGGCTTTCCCAACAGAAAAGGCTGTTAATGACGCACTGTTGGCCCTTATCAAAGCAGCTCGGTCATCTGTATCGGGACCCGATTCAACTAATGCTGAAGGCCTGCAGTAATGACAGCCGGTCCAGCATTTTTCCCATCAGACCCGCTTTCCGTTATCCTGCCCTGATCCAGGACAATAATGCGATCGGCCATGCGCACGGTGGAAAAGCGGTGACTGATGATTACTGCGGCCCGGCCTTGCAGCAGCTCTTTGAAGCGTGTAAAAATCTCATATTCGGTTTTGGCGTCCATGGAACTGGTGGGTTCATCGAGCACGATCAACTGAGCCGGCCGCATAAAGGCGCGCGCCAGGGCGATTTTCTGCCACTCGCCGATGCTCAGTTCAGACCCTTCTTCAAACCATCGTCCCAGCACGGTTTCATACCCTTTGGGCAGTCCCGAGATCAGATCGTGGGCCCCGGCCCGCTTTGCCGCCCGGGCTATGCCTGCCGGATCGGATGGTGTCTCAACATTACCCAGCCAGATGTTTTCCCGGGCTGTGAGGTGGTATTTTGCATAGTCCTGGAAAATGACACTGATTTCCCGGTGCAATGCCGCTTTTTCAAACCGGCGCAGGTCAATGTCGTCCATGGTGATCCGGCCGGCTATGGGGTCGTACAAACGGCACAGGAGTTTTACCAGGGTGGTTTTACCGGAACCGTTTTCACCCACCAGGGCCACAACCTGACCGGGATCAATGGACAGAGAGATGCCGTCAATAGCTTTCCGGGTGGCCGCCGGGTATTGAAAATCGACGGATTCAACGTTCAGGCCCTTTTGCATGGGCTTTGGCACGGCATCCGGCTGGATCGGGTCCTTTACCCTTGGCGACAGATCCAGAAATTCAAACAGGTTGGACAAAAACAGGTTGTCTTCATACAGGCCTGCCAGAGCGCCGAGCATTTCCTTTAAAAACCCCAGTCCCCGTTGAAATGCCTGGAAGTACATGACCATGTCGCCCAGGGTAATCATACCCTGCACGGCCCTGTAGGCAATCAATCCGAAAGAGCCGAACACAGCCAGGACGGCACCTGCCTGGGCCAGCAGATCGGCATATCCCCGCCGGCGGACAAGATCCAGCTTTTCCCTGCGCAGTTGGGTGCGCAAAGTTGAAAAGCGCTTAATAAACAGGCCCCCCAGTCCAAACAGCCGTATCTCCTTGGCATACTGGTCCCCGGTGAGCATCCAGTTATAATAGGCTGTTTTACGTTCCAGCTGGGTGCGGTTCCGCTGCCAGTGAAACAATTTTTCGGAATATTTTATTTTTACCAGCACCCCGGGCAGGGCAGCGGCAAAAAGGATGATCGCAATGCTCCAGTGAAAGGCAAAAAGCAATCCCACCATAGCCATCAGGGAGATGCCGCTGCGCACAACGCCCACCAGTCCGCCCACAATCCGGTTGGGCCGAAAGGGGCCTTCTTTTTGTGCCCGGTGCAACGTGTCGAAATATTTCGGATTTTCGTAATATTCCAGATCCATGTCCACGGACTTGGCGTGCAGAATGTTGTGCATATAATCGGCAACGGCCAGTGACTGCCCCTCTTTGACAAGACCTGCCAGCATCTGCAGCAATGCGTTTAAAAGCGCCACGGCCCCGGCCAGGGCGATCAGCAGCAGAACGTGCTCAAAAGCAGCCGCCTTGTCCACCGCCGACAGGGAAAAGGTCACCGCATCGATGATCAGCTTTATCAGGTAAAGCGTTAAAAGCGGCACCACCCCCTGTATGCAGACCAGGCCCAGGCTGACCATGGCCCGCCCCGGTCCGGCCCGCCACACAAAACGCACGGCCCGATCAAGCTGGATGGTTTGTTTTATTTTTTGAGATATGGATTTAATTTTCAAAATTTAAGTCGTAAGCTTCAGGTTTCAAACGGCATCGCATTGGGCTGTGCGTGCATGCCCGGTTAAATTTACAGAGCATCATGGAAGCGTTTCCCCTGTTACATTTCGACAGCCCAATCCACCATTTTCAATTTACCGATCCGGCTGAATTCTTTTACATTATGAGTGACAACGATTAGTTTGTTTGTCATGGCAATAGATGCAATTTGAGTATCTCTTTCATTTATCACCATATTTTTTCTTTCAAGTTGTGCCCGTATAACAGCATATTTGACGGCTGCGGCTTCATCAAAAGAATACAGCTCCAGCAATGACGATATCTGTTTTATTTTCAATCTCCTTTCTTTTTTTTAATTGGTGATTTTTCTATTCCATAGAATATCTCAGCCAGGGTAATGGTTGATAAAGATAAATCCGACGGGGCATGTTTTTTTATCCGGTGGATTACGCTTTTGTCGCCACGCATCCAATAACTGATGATATGGGTGTCGAGCAGGTACATATTGCCCCCGATTAATCCAGACTGAAGTTTTTAGATGGCAATGCATCAGGTGTTTTGAAATCCGGTTCCTCAGGGAAAGCATCCCAGAAACCATTCGGCCATTGGCTTCTTTCAAGGGGTTCAAGGATTACCTTGACACCGTTTTTACTGATTTTCACTTCATTTCCTTTAAAACGAAACGCTTTTGGCAGTCGGACCGCTTGCGATCGGCCATTTTGAAATATTTTTGCTATTGTTTCCATAGGCTTCCCTTTTTTATGGTATCGATATATATCAGTATATACCATTTGTTCAAAAAAATACAGATGCTTGATGATGCCACCGGTGAATTGGACCTGAGAAGCCCGCCAGGCAACCATTTTGTGAAACTCTCGGGCAGCTTAAAAGACAGATACAGCATACGTGTCAACAAACAATGGCGGCTCATTTTTTCCTGGAACAATGCCGCCGGCAAAGCCGGTAATGTTTATCTGGATAATCATGATTATAAAGGATGATGTTAAAAATGATAATCACAAAACGCCAACCCGTCAGCGTCGGAAAGATCATTAAGGAAGAGTATCTTGCACCGCTTCAAATCACCCAGGACCAGCTTGCAAGGGCAATGGGTGTCAGTCGGAAAACCGTCAATGAAATCTGTAACGGAAAGCGCACAGTAACCGTTGACACTGCCTTGCTGCTGGGAAAAGTATTAGAGAACACACCCGATTTCTGGCTGAATCTGCAAAGACGAAGTGACCTTTGGGCAGCGTTGAATACCCCGGAAAGAAAAGCAAGAATTGACAGAGCGAGGCCTGTTCGACATGTCTTTTTGTAACTCAAAACCGGCACAGCAAAAATTGGAGCCATACCTGGCTATGAGCGTTATTTCCGCCGCGAGATGTTCATTTTTTACATGGACATCGACAAACCTCGCCTGCCTGGTTGTTTGTCTCGCGCAAAGCCGCAAAGGGTAAACTACAACTACAATTTTAATAGCAGCTGTTTATAGGTTTTTTGTGCGCGGGCGCTTTAACCTGTTTATATCCGTGGTGACCTGCCCGCCATCGGCTTTGCCATCAGGCAAGGCGGGCGGGTCCGTGCAGATCCGTGTCCAAAAAATAAAGCCCTTCTCAGCGTCTTTGTGCGAGTCAAGTTATTTTTTTATAGGCGAGAGTTACTATTGCAGCCTTCAACCCCTATTCAGGGTCCTGCACAGGGGTTGCTATCGGTACCGTTATATGTTATACAGAAACTTGATGAACTCGTAAACGTTATTCAAGATGGCCAGTTAAAAATCTTCTTATACATGGCAAGGCGGTTTTCCTGGGACGAAGGCATAATATGGCATGTCGAGTATCGTGAAGAGTCCTATGACGCAATGGATGGAGATTTTTTACGACGCCGGCAAATTTAAATATTGGAGGTGGGTATCATGGATACGATGATACAAAAAAAAATTACCATTAAGAGGGAGCAGGGAGTCTTCCTGGCTGGCTGCAGGGAATTCGGATTTAGCGACCAGAGCAGCCTGGTCAGGGCTGCGCTGGATGTTTTTATTAAAGAAGCAAAAAGAAAACAACGCCGGGCCAAAATTTTCAAAAAAGCCGGAGAACTTGCTGCATTATATAATGAAGATGCCGATTTAACGGTATTTACTACAATCGATGGGGATGATTTTCATGAAACAGGCTGAAATCTGGGAGATAAATCTGAGTCCCACAATCGGAGCCGAGATTCGGAAAGTTCGTCCGGCTGTTATTATAAATGATGATGCCATCGGTGTTTTACCCTTACGTGTCATCGCACCGGTCACAGGATGGAAAAATCAATTTCAAGATGCCCCCTGGATGGTAAAAATAACACCTGCCCCGGAAAATAATCTTAAAAAAATATCAACGGTTGACTGTTTTCAAATCAGATCCATATCAACACGTCGGTTTATCAGAAAAATTGGTGCTGTATCCATTGAAACGCTTGAACAGATAAAAGATGCAGTTAAAGCCGTCATTGATGCCGATTAGTTTATGTGAACACAGGGCGCAATATAATTGTGAATGTTGAATTATTTTCTACTGTTTTCCTGATCGCCGATCTCTGACTTCCGCCCGCCCGTTTTTATCCCGGCATCTCCACTTGTAGCTTTCAACCTGTGACACCTTGCCGCTTTTCTCTATCCTGATTCCTATTTTTTTCCAGTTCCTGTTCTCAGACCTCCGACTTCTGCCCTCTGGCCTCTGATCTCTATTTCCTTCTTTTCCTTTCACCCAACACCCAACACCCAACACCCATAACCCAACACCCATCATTCCGCACGCAGGGCGCCCATTGTCCTTCTTTTGCGGCTTTGCGTGAGACCTCGCCCTTTACACGCAACACTTTACTGGGTGCCCCCCATGTTCTTGAAATTGCCGTTATTACAATATTTAAGGTTTTTGACCCCCGTTGGTTTTCTTTAAAATTGGATCTTGACAGCGTATTCAATATTAATTATAATGAATACAAATTATATTCAGGGAGGATTATCAGTATGACTCAAACAACTCTGACAGTGAGACTCAGCGGTGCGTTAAGCGATTTTGTTGCGGCGAGCGTTGGAGAAACCGGCGCCTACGAGAATGTGAGCGAGTATATCCGTGACCTTATCCGGCGTGACAAGGAGCACATGGAACAACAATCTTTCGAACGATTAAAGGCGGAGCTCGCCTTGGCCTTTTCTGCTCCTGAGAATTCATATGCTCCGTTATCAGCCACTGAGGTTATCAAACGCAATCAGGGCGGGCAAAATTAATGGCGAAGTTTTTGGTTCAAAAGGCGGCCTCTCACAGGATCGATGAGATTTTTCGATACACTTCGGATCAATGGGGTGCAAAGCAGGCGGAGACATATATTATTGGTTTATTCGATGCCTTCGCAAAGATTAAATCACATAAAATTCTTTCCCGTCCGATACCTGCCGAGTTTGGTGTCGACGGTTTTTTCTTCAGGTATAAAAAGCATTTTGTTTATTGGCGATATTTAAGTAATGGTGATATTGGTATAGTTACCATCCTGCATCAGTGCATGCATCAGATTGAACGTTTAAAAGGATGATTTTGGGCTGTAGATAGTAGCCAATTAATCGGTGGCTGTTCCCCGGTAGTTTCGATATATCCGTGATGACCTGCCCGCCATCGGCTTCGCCATCAGGCAAGGCGGGCGGGCTCGTGCAGATCAGTGTCCCAAAATAATAGGCTTGTAGCTCTTTCCACTATCCTAATCCCTGTTTCCATCTTTTCCTTTCAGCTTGAGACTTTCAGCTCTTCACTGTTTTTCTTTTCAGCTTGCAGCTTGAGGCTTTAGACTCTTTTCTCTCTTCTATCTCCTGTTTCCTGCTTTTCCTTTCACCCATAACTCATCCCCCATCACTCCGCACGCAGTGCGCCCTCCCGCCTCCCGCCCGGATAACACAATAGCGATTACAAAAAATGGCGTTCCCAAGGCTGTTATGATGTCCATGGAACAATACGAAGCCATGGGGGAGACCATGGCAATCATGGCGGACAAAGAAATGATGAAACAGATGCGGGCCTCCATAAAAGAAATGCAGGCGGGAAAATCATTGGTGGACTTAGAGGACATTTTTTAATGTATCGCGTCAAATTAACCCCAACCGCTGCCCGAATGTTCAGCAATTTTCACCCGATAATAAAAAAACAAATTAAATCAGCCCTTAAAGAACTTTATGAAAACCCCTCTCTTGGAAAAGCATTGAGAAACGAACTGGTGAGGTTTCGATCATTAAAAATGAAACGCTATCGGGTTTTATATCAAATCGATAACCGGGACAAAGCGGCAATCATATATGCCATCGGTCATCGCAGGGATATTTATGAAATCGT
>NBLJ01000071.1 GCA_002084545.1 Desulfobacteraceae bacterium 4572_123
GTTTTAAAGCTAGGAATCAATCCGGTGCATTTCGGGGTTGTGATGGTACTGACCCTGCAGCTTGCCATGATTACGCCGCCTGTGGGCATGGGGTTTTATATTACCTGCCACCTGGCCGACGTGGATGCGGTGACCTACAGCAAAGAGATCATCTGGTTTGTAATGATCCTGATTGTAGTGGTAACATTGATGTGCTTAATCCCATCGCTGGTGACATTTCTGCCGGATCTGTTTTTCGGAAAATAATTCCAGGGTGCTGTTTATGCAAAAATCATTTTTTCCGCCGGGTACGGGCCAATGATATTGCCTGATAACCGAGACGGTTTTTAGGAAAAGGAGATTCCATTGTTTAAAACCATACTATACCCAACTGATTTTTCAGATAACGCCGACAAGAGTATAGACTATCTTAAATATCTGCGCAACGCAGGGGCCGAAAAAATCATTCTGCTGAACGTCATCCACCAGCGAATCCTGGACACCATGGAAACCATCCATAAAACCTCCTATTTTCAGGATGCCCGATATCGTGAGGACATGGATGAAGCGGTACAAAAACTGGAGAAAGACCGGAGAAATAAGATAGCGCCTGTCGCGGCCGAACTGGAAGCGGTCGGTTTTGAAGTTAATATCAGAATTGAAAAAGGCTCTCCGGCCAGGGAGATTCTGAAAGTTGAAAAAGAAGAGGCAATTTCGGCTATTGTCATGACCTCGCACGGCAGGAGCAATTTTGCCGGGGCTCGTATCGGATCGGTTTCCGGGAAAGTGATACGCAGATCGGTAACACCCGTGCTGCTTGTTAAGCGTTGACGGTCTTGTAAAAAGTCCAACTTTTTACGAGTTTATCAAGCGCTAAAATATTACTAACAATTTGTAATATTTTCAATTCTCATTTTTCAATATTCAATTTGGTTCCGGCTTTGCCGGGTTGGGGGGTAAAAATGAAGAGCCTTGCTAAAGCAGGCGCTGCCTTTTTGATGTTGGCTTTGGTTATTTCGGTGCCGGCGATAACTCCGGTAACCGCCACCGAGACCGGTGAGATCCGGATTGGCTATACCGCACCCTTTTCCGGTGCGGCCGCCGAGTTCGGCAGCAATGGCTGGCTGGGCATTCGCCTGGCTCTTGAGGAGATCAACAAAAAGGGAATTCCAATCGGCGGCAAGTTGCACAAAATTCGGATATTTAAATATGACAGTGTGTGTACGCCGGATGAAGGGGTTTTAAATGTGCACAAAATGGTAACCGAGGATAAAGTGGTGGCCATTCTCGGGGATCACTGCAGCACGGTTTGCAGTGTTATTGCGCCGCTGTGTGATCAGTATCAGATCCCGGGGATTACCATCGAGTGTGCCGTGGACAGTGTCACAAAGCCCGGGCATGAATTCTATTTCCGAATGAGGCCCACCGTTAAAATGATGATCCCCGCGTTCATGCCCAAGGTTTTTAAAACATTTGACGCAAGAACCGCCGCGTTCCTTGTGGTCAATGATGAGTATGGAAAGATTTTCACGGAGACGGTAAAAAATGAGTTGGAGTGGCGTGATGTAAAAATCGTCGCACGGGAAACCTTTGAAAGGGAAAGCAACGAATACTGGCCGCAGCTGGCACGAATTTATCGCACCACCCCGGATCTTCTTTTCTATGTCGGTACGGCTTCCGAAGGCGCCACGATGCTGAAGCAGGCCAGAGAGCTGGGAATGATGCCCCGTACCAAATTCATCGGTTCCGAAGAGATGGGTGAAATGGAACTCCCCGTGAGGGCCGGCAAAGATGCCGTGGAGGGGACCTATGCGATCTCCCTGTGGGGAAAGGTTCCCCATGAATTTTCAAAACGGGTGAAAGATTCTTTTCACAAACCCATGCACTACGCCATCATTTTCGGCTATGATGCCATGCATGTGCTTGCCGGGGCCATTGAAACTGCTCAGTCTCTTGATCCGGTAAAAATCAAGGATGCATTGAAAAAAACCGACTACAGGGGAATTGAGGGGCATATTCGATTTAAAAATTTTGATGGTTACAAGAACCAGAGCAAGTTTACACCCTCCATGATTCGGTGGAAAAACGGCAAGCGCATGTATCTTGATATTCTCCTCGACTGGGAGCAATAATACACAGAGCGCTCTGCTTTTTATTCTTCCCTTTTTTCCACCTGTTCCTCAACATCCTTGTGCAGGGGAGAATTATCTGAAGCAAATTCAATTCCCTGCCGCTTCAAAATATCGTAATAAAGCATAATCTGTTTTATATATTCAATGGGTTCGTTTCCCCGGCAATAGCCATATTTTGATTTTTTGTAATATTTACGCTGTCTTAATAAGGGCAGCGTCTTTTTCAGAGAAGCCCACATGTTGGGTGAAATACCCATCTGACGGGCCAGGTTGCGGGCATCCAGGATATGGCCCTGGCCGATATTATAGGCAGCCAGGGCGATAAAAAGCCGGTCCGGGTCCCGGGCTTTGTCAAAGAAATCATAAAGTTTTTTTAAATGCCGGATTCCGGCACCTATATTTTCGGCCGGATCCAACAGGTTTTTCACCCCCATGCCGGCTGCCGTGGAACGGGTAAGCTGCATAAGGCCAAAGGCCCCGGCATGGCTCTGAGCCTTGGGATTAAAATGGGACTCCTGATAAATCTGGGCCGCAATCACCCGCCAGTCAAAGTCATTTTTTAAGGATAAATCTTTAATTATTTGACTGTACCGGGGCAGCCTGGTTTCAACACGGCGGTGGAAGGCCCTCAGATCAACATAGTCAAAGTCGTCTATATCAGCATAATATTTATTGTAAAGATCTGTAAATACGCCGTTTTGTTTGATTTTTGCAAAGAATTGATTGACCAGTTCAAGCAGTCTACCGTCCCCCGGGCGTACGGCCCATCCTAAATATTCTTTTTCGTTGATGGGAACACCGACAGTCGTCTCCGGGTAATAGCGGCGGCTGAGAAAAGCAATATTATTATCGGCGATGGTGATGTCGATATCCTTTGCGGCAACAAGCCGGATCAACTCTTCAGTGGCGGAATCTTCACATACACTGATACGCAGGCCTATACCCTGCCGCATAAGTGCCCTCAAACGATCTTCATAGGATGTGCCCCGGCGCACGTGGATTGTTTTACCGGCCAGATCTTCGACTCTTTTAATCGCATGATTGTCTCTGTGAATAATGATATGCTGTTGAATAATCATATATCCATTGGAAAAATCAACCAGGCGCCGTCTCTTCTTTGTAATGGTCATGCTGGCGGCAACCAGATCCCCGGTTTTTTTTCGCAGGGCTGGAAGCATGCCGTCCCAGTTTTCCGCGATTTTAATATTTAATTTTACACCCAGATCATCGGCAAAGGCTTTGGCCAGGTCGTATTCAAAGCCCATGGGCTGACCCCGGTATATATAATAACAATGCGCGTTGTTACGCGTTATGACTGTAATTTCTCCGGTTTTGAGAATGCGGTCGTAAGTGTCGGGCTCCTGCGGTTTTGAGCAGCCCGAAAGACAAAACAAAAGGACAAGCACTGCAAGGGAAAATCTTGTATGGCGAAGAGGCCCGCTCGAGTTTTTTAAAAAAATCTTGGAAAACATATCCTGTAATGCTCCAGGCAGCCTGTTTTGGACATGAAATTGCTTTGTTAATAAACCGGAATATACTGTAAATGACATCAAAATACAATTATAAAGGGTTGTGACGCTATTTCACTTGAATTAAGATTGCTTGTCTGTTAATTTATAAAGCATAGAAAGTATAAATTTTGGGATAATGCAATCAATTTTGAACCCGCCGGGGGAATCTGAAAAAATCCGCAAAAGACGATTAAACAACCGATTTTATGGCAGAATTCATACAACGTAAACAGACACGTCCGCTGACACTTGGGGGCCTGGAACTCGGTAATAACGCTCCCATTGCCGTCCAATCCATGACCAATACATTTACTCAGGATGTTCAAGCCACCTCGGAGCAGATCCGCCGGCTGGAAAAAGCCGGATGTGAAGTGGTGCGGGTTGCTGTTCCGGACGAGGATGCCGCCAGAGCGATCGCTTTAATAAAAAAAGAGATATCCATTCCATTGATCGCGGATATTCATTTTGATTATCGCCTGGCAATCGCTTCGGCCGAAGCCGGGGCAGACGGCCTGAGGCTGAATCCCGGCAATATCGGAAGCAATCGAAAAGTCAAAGCGGTAGCGGATTGTGCCGCGGCTCTTGGTACTCCGATTCGCATCGGTGTGAATGCCGGCTCCCTGGAAAAGGAACTGCTGGATAAATACAATGGAGCAACGCCCGCTGCAATGGTTGAAAGCGCACTGCGGCAGGTGGATCTGCTGGCATCCTATGGCTTTCAGCAGGTAAAGGTGTCACTCAAGGCCTCGGATGTACAGCGCACCCTGGAGGCTTACAGGATGTTTTCGGCCCGCTGTGATATCCCGCTGCATGTAGGCGTTACCGAGGCTGGCGGTATTTTCCCGGGTATTGTGAAATCGTCTCTGGGTATCGGGATGCTGCTGGCGGAGGGGATAGGAGATACTATTCGGGTTTCCTTGACCCGCGACCCCGTGGAAGAAGTGCGTGTCGGGTACGAAATTCTCAGGGCCCTGGATATTCGCCGGCGGGGTCCTGAAATTATCTCCTGCCCGACCTGCGGACGAACCCGGATCAATCTGTTTGATATTGCCGAGCAGGTGGAAAATGCTCTGCTGACCAGCACTGCCCCCATCAAGATTGCTATTATGGGATGTGTGGTCAACGGGCCGGGCGAAGCCAGGGAGGCGGATATCGGTATTGCGGGAGGAGACGGTGTGGGAATTCTTTTTAAAAAAGGCAAAGTGGTTAAAAAATTCCCCCAGGAGCAGATCGTCAAGATCCTGCTTGAAGAGGTTGACCGCTATGAACCGCGGATGGCCGGGAAATAAAAAATTATAGCTTTTAGCGGTTAGCTATTGGCTTTCAGCTCGAAAAGATGAAGAATTCCCTTGGCTAATAGCTAATTAAAAAATTATGAAAGGAAAAGTATGGCAAAGCAGGTAAAAACGGCAATTTCTCCGACGCGCAAGGAAGATTATTCCGAGTGGTATCAGCAGGTGGTTAAGGCCTCTGATCTGGCGGAACGATCTCCTGTCAGGGGATGTATGGTGATAAAACCCTGGGGATATGCCCTATGGGAAAACATTGTACGGATTTTAGATGACATGTTCAAGGCAACCGGGGTAAAAAATGCCTATTTCCCGCTGTTTATCCCCCTCAATTTTCTGGAAAAAGAAGCTAAGCACGTGGAAGGTTTTGCCACGGAATGTGCAGTTGTAACCCATCACAGGCTTGAAAAGGGAGCAGACGGCGGACTGGTTCCGGCCGGCAGATTAAATGAACCCCTGGTTGTCCGGCCGACCTCCGAAACCATTATCGGTGACAGTTTTTCCAAGTGGATAAAAAGCTACCGGGACCTTCCTGTTTTGATCAATCAGTGGGCCAATGTAGTCAGGTGGGAGATGCGGACCCGGCTTTTTTTAAGAACCAGCGAGTTCTTGTGGCAGGAAGGGCATACGGCCCATGCGACTCGGGAAGAGGCGATTGAGCGCACCCGCATGATGCTGGATGTGTATGTCGAATGTGCTGAAAAATACTTGGCCCTTCCGGTTATAAAAGGCCGCAAATCGGCACTGGAAAGGTTTCCGGGGGCCGAGGATACTTTTTGTATCGAAGCCATGATGCAGGACAGAAAGGCTCTCCAGGCCGGCACGTCTCATTTTCTAGGGCAAAATTTTGCCAGAGCATCGGAAATTAAATTTCAAAACGCCCGGGAGGTCGAGGAATATGCATGGACATCTTCATGGGGAGTGTCCACACGACTTATAGGCGGCTTGATAATGACCCACAGTGATGATGACGGACTTATCCTGCCTCCAAAGGTGGCCTCGGCCCATGTGGTTCTGCTGCCTATTATCAGAAAGGCGGACGATCGCGCGAAGGTCATGGAATTTACCCAGAGCCTGGCCAAAGAACTCGGTGATCAGTATTATGCGCATCGCAGAATCTGCGTAGAGATAGATGATCGGGATATCGGCGGTGCAAGGGGATGGGACTGGATTAAAAAAGGAGTACCCATAAGGGTTGAAATCGGTCCGCGGGACATTGCCGCAAACTCGGTATTTTTCGGCCGCCGGGATAAAGCCCACAGGGACAAAACAGCAATGCCGCGGGATCAGTTTGTTGCCGGGATAACCACGATTCTGGATGAAATTCAGCAATCGCTTTATGATCGGGCTGAAGCCTACCGCAAGGCCAATACCAGCGGAATAGACAACAGAAACGAATTCTATGACTACTTTACCCCATCCAATCCGGATAAACCGGAAATCCATGGCGGTTTTGCAATGTCGAACTGGTGCGGGTCAGCGGAATGTGAAGCAAAAATTAAAGAAGATCTCGGTGTAACCATCCGCTCTCTTCCCCTGAATGCTGAAAAACGGGAGGGTGGCCCCTGTATCTGCTGCGGCAAACCCGGTATTGAACAAGCGGTTTTTGCCAAAGCCTATTGATTGAAAAAAGAACCCCGGGCAATGATCAGAATCAATGACATAATTGACAAGGCTTCGCAATACAACTTGGAAGATGATCTTGACATCATCGACCGGGCTTATATTTATTCCGCCAGGGTTCACGACGGGCAGATGCGCCTGTCCGGGGAACCCTATCTGTCCCACCCCCTGGAGGTTGCCGGAATTCTGGCAGATATGCAGCTTGACGCCGTAAGTATTGCAGCAGGTCTGCTGCATGATGTCATCGAAGACACCCACGCTACGGAAGAAGACCTGGAACAGATATTCGGCCGGGATGTTGTTCAGATCGTGGCGGGCGTAACCAAATTGAGCAAACTGACCTTTAACAGCTCCCAGGCGCGGCAGGCTGAAAGTATCCGCAAAATGCTGCTTGCCATGGCCAATGATATACGGGTGATTTTAATCAAGCTGGCTGACCGGTTGCACAACATGCGCACCCTTCAGTATCATAAAAATGAGAGCAAGAAAAAGCAGATATCCAAGGAAACTCTTGACATCTATGCTCCCATAGCCGCACGGTTGGGGATTTACTGGATTAAAAATGAGCTGGAAAATATTTCATTCAAATATTTACAGTATAATGATTATTCAAGAATTGAAGCCCTTGTTGATACAAAAAAGGGAGAGCAGGAAGAGTATGTTGAGAAGGTAAAAATATTTCTCAAGGAAAAGATGGAAAAGGCTCATCTTGATTGCAAAATTCTGGGCCGATACAAGAATTATTTCAGTATTTACCAGAAAATGCAGGACCAGAACCTGACATTTGAAGAAGTTTACGATATTATCGCTTTCCGGATTGTTCTGGATACGATTCCTCACTGTTATGAAGCCCTGGGCCTGGTACATGCCCTGTGGAAACCTATTGCTAAAAAATTCAAGGATTATATCGGGATTCCCAAACCCAACATGTATCAAAGCCTGCATACTACCGTTATCGGTCCCTATGGCGAGCGTATGGAAATACAAATCAGAACCCATGAAATGGACAGGGTAGCCAAATCCGGTATTGCGGCCCACTGGAGTTACAAGGAAGGCAGGCAGGCCGATGAAAAAATAAGCAACACTTTTGCCTGGCTCCAGAACCTGATTGAAAATCAGGCGGAAGTTAGAGACCCTGACGAATTTCTGGAAAATGTACGCATTGATCTGTTTCCGGATGAAGTATATATATTTACCCCCCAAGGTGAGATTAAATCCCTGCCCAGGGGAGCCACACCGGTTGATTTCGCATATCTGATTCATACCGAAGTCGGCAACCAGTGCACCGGGGCCAAGGTTAACGGCCGCATGGTTCCGCTCAAATACAACCTGAAAACCAGCGATATAGTGGAAATAATAACATCCAAAAACCATCATCCCAGCAAGGACTGGCTCAACTTTGTCAAAACCGTAAAGGCCCGTTCAAGGATCCGGCAGTGGATCAAAAGCCAGGAAAAAGAGCGCAGCATGAGCCTTGGCCGGGAGATGTGCGAAAAAGCCTTTCGCAAGGAGGGACTTAATTTTCACGCCCTGCTTAAATCCGATACTATGATGGAAATAGCAGAGCAATTCGGGTTTAAAGCGATTGATGATTTGATTGTCAGTGTGGGCTACGGCAAAATAACAGCACTGCAACTTGTCAGAAAGTTTGAACCCAGACCCGATGAGAAAGAAACAAGCGAGTCGCTTCTGGGCAAGATTATCGGTCGTGTGCGGAAGAAAAAAGCAGCCTCCGGAGTCATGGTTAAAGGGATTGATGATATTCTGGTGCGTTTCGGAAAGTGCTGCAACCCGGTTCCAGGGGACACGATTACAGGTTATATTACCCGCGGCTTTGGTGTTACCGTACACAGATCCAACTGTGTAAATGCTTTAAAGATGAATCCTGAAAGACGTATAGACGTTCAATGGAACGAGGATTCCTCGGAAACCTTTCCGGTCAAACTCCGGATTTCTTCATTTGACAGAGTAGGCCTGCTTGCGGCTATTGCCATGAGTATCAGCAAGCAAAGTGCCAATATTTTAAGCCTCAATACAAAAACCCGGGATAACGGGACAGTAGACAGCCTTATCGTTATTGCCGTGGAAAATACCGGCCATCTGGAGAGGGTTCTGTCATCCCTGAAAAAAATAAAATATGTTCAGGAAGTAATAAGGATGGATTGACACAAGATTGATGCCTTCGTAAAAACACCGGCCATGGTCGGGAAAAATTCATGCAATGAAAAGGGCAGGCCCCGATAACACGACACTTTTATTGAGATACAAAAAACCGTTTAATTTCAAACAGACCCTGTCTTTCATGAAACACAGGGAGATGGAAGGTGTCGAAGTCGTTACAAAAAAGAGCTATGGAAGGACATTCAGGAGAGGCAATACAAAGGGGTTTTTTACTGTAAATGACACTCCTGAACAATCCGCCCTGGAATTGAGAATAGGCTGCAGCGATCTAAAATGTTACATGGAAATCTATAAAAGAGTCAGGCAGATTTTTGATCTTGATACCGACTTTACAGTCATAAACGAAAAATTTGCAAAAGATAAACTTTTGTCAAAAGGAATGGTGAACGGACATGTTCCGCGATTGCCCGCGGCCTTTGATCCCTTCGAGTTTGTTGTAAGAGCTGTGCTGGGGCAACAGATATCCGTAAAAGCAGCTACGACTTTAGCGGCAAGAGTTGCCGGGAAAGCTGGAATAAAATGCGATAATCACTTTCCTCAAGGGTTGGCTTATTTTTTCCCAAATCCATCGGAACTGTTGAATCTGGGGCTTGATGGGCTTGGGATAACCAAAACCAGACAGACAACAATTAAAACCGTTGCACAAAGCATTCTTAACAAAGATATCCAATTAACCCCTCATCAGACGTTTGAAAAATTTCATCGGGATTTTTCGGCGCTAAAAGGAATCGGGGACTGGACCGTCAACTATGTTGCGATGAGGGGACTGGGTATGGTCGACAGCTTCCCTGCCGGCGATTTAGGCGTTGTCAAGGCAATTGCAAAAGATGACCGGCTCCCGTCAAAAAAGGAGATCACGGACATGGCCGAACATTGGCGGCCATACAGATCCTATGCTGCGTTATGTCTGTGGAATTTATGATAATGAGAGCCTATACCCCCGAAAGGGCTCCCAGGCGTTTGATGTCAATTAATTTTTTGACATATGCCCCAAATCTTTGTATAAATTTTTCGAAAACTCAAGTAAATTAATGCCCGTCCTCATCGTTTTTTTCATATAAACAAATTCACAATTTGCAATGTTTTATCAGTTTGCCAACCATTAACAGGGAGGGAAAATTCATGGATATAGATCTTCATACAGGAGACCGTATTCCGGCCGTGGTATCTGCGCAAATTCTTTTGAAACAATTTATTGATCCCACGGTGAATGTAACCGGACAGTTCGAAAATTCCACCAGAAACGCCATCCTCAAAATGGCAACCCGCTTTTACCGGCCGAACGGCAATTCCATCACCGGGCGGGGCTGGCTTTTTCTCCTGCAGAAATCCGGGCTCAAGGTTATCGACGTCATAGACGGGGCCGATCCTGCACAGGTTTCAACCATAAGCGCCATTCGAACGACCGGGAGCCCCTATCCCGCCAGTGCCCATATGATTGTCAACGGTCCCGCGAGTAACAGCATCGGTGGTGTCGTCGATGAAATCGTCAAATTCGCTGGAATTTCATCTATCATTCTCCTCCGTTTTCACGGCCACGGGGCGCCCGGTTACCAGGGAGTTTCCAGTGGAAAAGAGTTTACGCCCGCAGAAAAAAACGCCATCAACATCGATAATTTAAAGGATATTTCATCGGAATTGAACAAAATCAGCCCATGCTTTGTCCCCTTCGGCTCAGTGGAACTGCACGGTTGCGAGACCGGGCAGGGCCCTAAGGGAAGCCAACTGCTGCAGGAGCTGGCAATGCTGTGGGGAGTTCCAGTCTCGGCGGGAACGACGAAGCAGATCTCCGGGGGCATGGGCTCAGCCACCTTCCGTTTCGAAGGGAAACCGGTTATCAAAACACCGTCGGGAGGCGCCCTTGAAGGGTGGGCTAAAGCTGTTGAGCACACGCGTACGTTCATCCTGTAAAAAACGAGCTGAAGCTGTCGCTAAAATACTGGTTAATCGATACGAAAGCCCCCCCTGTTTGAAGAGGGATTAAGTAGAATGCCAAACAAAGAGATTAATCCAGGAGTGACAGTAATTCGGGAATTGAAGCAATTGCATGATACCCTTTAGTTTTGGCAAGTCTGCGTTTTGCGCCGGTCCGGTCGATGAGGATTGGAAATTTTACACTGTCCAGAAGCGGAATATCGGTATATCCGTCCCCAATGCCAATACAGGCTTCAGGGCAGAGGTGCCGGGCCTCAATGGCTGCAAGTTTGTCCTTTGGGGCCAGGATGGAATAGCGCATGCCCTGAATACGGCTGTTTTTGATTGTAAATCTGTTGGCCATGATATGGCTGAAACAGTTGCCGATTCCCGCAAACTCGAGTACCCTTTGGCTGAGATCGGCCGTGCCGCAACTGATAACCAGCATGTCATACCCGCGCCGGGACAGCTCGCGGACGCTGCTGCGGTCGGTTTCTGATATTTTTTTGGCCAGCTTTTCAGCAACCTGGTCCAGGATATGAACGGGGGTGCTTTTCAAGAGCCGGACATAGGGCCATTTGAAATATTTGCCGGGGAGCCATTCTTTTCTGTCGGCATAAATGATTCCCCGGGCTGCAATTTTTTTGTGAAGAGGGACTTTATAAGAAGATTGCTGCATCTGAAAGATCAGAAGTGACTGCTCACTGTCATAGGGATCGTTCGGCAAAAGAGTTCCGTCAAAATCCCATATTATTGTGGGTTTTTTCATAGCACGGCCAGTCTAAGATATTCCGATTCTAAATTTCCAGCATCCTTAATCAGGCAGAAGGTGTAAAATTGTAAAGAAAAAGTGCCAAAATTGATCTGTACGTCATATTTTCAGGATGAATTGTCAAGTTGAAACATTTTTTTATTGATCGTCAAATGGTTATCAGGTAAAGACATGAGCGGTTTGTGAGTAACAGGATAATAGATATCGGTTTTTAAAAAATATATAAAAGAACCAATTTTGCGGCGGACGAGTGGCAGCCCGCCTTATAAATTCTCCCTCACCAAAAAAACAAGGTGGCTATGCTTACCATTACCAAGGAATTTGTCTTCAGTGCAGCCCACAGGCTGTGTCAAAACAAACTGTCTTTTCAGGAAAACCGTGCCCTTTACGGCAAATGCTGTGATCTGCACGGGCATACCTATCGTCTTCGCGTCAGTGTCGCCGGTGCAATCGATGCCGCCGGTATGATTATTCACTTTGCGGATCTCAAAAAAATAGTTACGAATAAAATTGTAAGCCGCTATGAT
>NBLJ01000072.1 GCA_002084545.1 Desulfobacteraceae bacterium 4572_123
GTTCTTCGGGTTTCTGATTTCCATGTGCCTTCACGGGATGCCGTAAAAATGCGAACAAATTCTTAAAAGTACTAAGCAGCTTTCCTTTCCAGATCAATAGGGCAAAAGCCATTATTCCGCCGATCAGCCCGGTGTAAAACATGGCCCACAGCACGAATACGGTTCCCTTAAGAGCACCGATGGCACCGAGAAGTTTTAC
Source organism: Desulfobacteraceae bacterium 4572_123 (assembly GCA_002084545.1). GTDB lineage: Bacteria > Desulfobacterota > Desulfobacteria > Desulfobacterales > 4572-123 > 4572-123. Next base: position 200 of record NBLJ01000072.1, read on the forward strand.
ATCTCCTGCCCCTATTCCACCTGCCAGGAAGATAATAAACAAAAGAGCCAGGCCGGTAAAAAGACCGGCAAGACTCATAAGGATTCCATGAGCCCCTCCGGCTGTATAACCCAGAATCAGACCTATTGCCATTGAAGGGTATGTCTGAACGTTGTAAATTCTATTTTTTGTGATATCAGTAATGAATGAAGTAAAGGCGAGTAAAATAAGAATGATGTTGATGGCCAAATTTATATTCGAAACATGTAGGAAATGATCAGGCGGCATTAGGTTTTCCTGTGGAACTGATTTTCAGTTATTACGGGATCGGAAGACTTACCATGTTTGCTATCAGCGAATAATAATCATTTAGCTTTGAAATAATTTCCTTGTTAAAAAATAGGGCCACGGCCACAACCATGGCAGAAAGGATTGCATACTCTGCCATTGCCTGCCCCCTGTTCTGCCTGAGAAGTTTAAACCAGATCTGCTTAAAAAAAATGGCAGGTATATTTTTTTTTATTGACCTGAATTTCATATATGACCACTTGACACGTTCAGGTGTTTTTAAATTAAGATATTAGCAGTGCAGACTCATCAGCTAAAATATTCAATGCTTTTGTTCTTCATTTTCATTTAGCAACACATGTCAGTTTTCAAAATCCTTAACCGTGATATCTTTGCCCCTTTGCTTGGATGTATCTACTGTATCGGCACTCTTTTTGGTTTCTCCTCCCAGTTGGCCGCTGATTGCGCCAACGACTTCACGGATCTGCTTGCCAAATAAGGTATATATACCGATTGCTGCAATGGCAATAAGGGCCACAATAATAATATATTCAGTCATTCCCTGTCCGTTTTTTCCTTTTACCAACCTGGCTAATCTTTGCATTACCATTTGTTTTTCCCTCCTTGATAGTCAATCGCTTTCAAGCGAAAATTAAAAATAATGTTTTTGTATCGACGATCGGCCTTATCTTTGATAATATAAAATAAAACAGTATTTTATAATTTATAGGCGTATTTGTCAAGTTTTAAGTTGACGTGCTTTATGCAGAAAATTATTAAAATCGAGATAGCCATTGACGGCTCGAAACTTGAAATTAGAAGTTGTGGAGAAATGAAACGAGTTTAAGAGTCGGAAGAATACAAATCGGCAGGAGTTTTATCAGGAATGCTCCAGCACGATTTTGACAAAAGGAAAGCTTATGAAACAGCTTTTGATCAAAAAGACGGTCAAAAATAAAATACTAAAGGTCCTCTCAAAAAAAATCAGAGCATGTGTCATCACGGCAATGATCGTTCTGGTTGCCCTCACTGCCGTTGTTGACAACTGTCTCAAAGAAATTAAAATCCTTCAATTAATCGGTGGAACCGATGATATCACCCTGTTTGAAAATAATTTTGAGCACGTAAGGCGCATCCTGCCTCCATTCGGAGTTATCGGATATTATTCAGATAAAAAATACGATGCAAGGACGTTTTTTATGACCATATATACACTGTCACCCAGGATAGTTGTCCGAAAAATTGAGCACCCTTTTGTAATCGGCAATTTTAGCAGGTTTACAAATCCCGGTGAATTTGCCGAATCACTCAATCTGTCAATTGTGAGAACTGTTGATAAGAATATTGTACTATTTGAAAAAAGGAGCAAGTGATGATGCTCCTGATATCGCTGACTGTACCGATTGCAACGGCCTTTTTTATAGTAAATATGGCGTGGCAGGAAAAAGATTCTTTTCATTCGGGATTTGCAGTTAAAAGCTGCTTGTCCATCGGTCTGGGTTTGGGGCTTTCATCCTGGCTTTTCTTTACATGCCTTGTACTTTTTGGTCTCGTGACAAAATATTTTATCTGGTTTGATCTTATATTATTTACAGTATCATTAATTCTCTTTTTATATAAAAAAAAGAACACCTTTCATTCCAACCTGAAACCCGAGTTTGCATCACCACATAGGGAATATTTCTATTATTTTTTGTATGTAAGTTTTATTGTCTTATCCTTAATTGCCATTATTTCATTTGTCCTAAGGGTGATAAACGACCCTCATGGGAGCTGGGATGCCTGGAACATATATAATCTGGGAGCAAGGTTTATATACAGGGGTTCAGCCAAATGGGCCACCGGATTTTCCAATCCTTATAGCTGGTCGTTACCTGATCATCCTTTATTGATTACTGGGGGTGTTGCAAGGATCTGGAGCTATGTGGGCATTGAAACTCTTATGGCGCCTGTAGTGCAGGCATTTCTCTTTACATCTGCCACGGTCCTGCTGATTGTTTTTTCACTTTCAAGGCTGCAAAACAAATATCAGGGGTTGATTGCAGGCATGGTATTGCTCGGGACCCCGTTTTTCATATACAACGGTTCATCCCTGGTTGCCGACGTACCTGTTAGTTTTTATATTCTTGCAACGGTTGTTCTGTATTGCCTTATCGACGAAAGGCCGGATGAAAAACCAAGACTTATTTTCATATGCGGAGCTATGGCAGGGTTTGCTGCGTGGACAAAAGATGAGGGGCTTCTTTTGATAATATCAATATTTTTTGCCCGCTTTATTCTTATTACGCTGCGAAAGGGCCCTGGGGTATTTTTAAAAGAGGCGGCAATTTTTTCGGCAGGGTTAACTCCTGTCCTTCATTGTATTTCCTGTATTTATCCTGTTTATGGGGCGATCAGATAAAAAACAAAATAATCCGGGTATATATACTTCCCTGCTGATATTGGCGATTATGGTTTGCGGTTATTTTGCCGTTTTTTTAGTTTATCCTCTCGATAATTTAGAATGGCTTTTAGAAACCGCAGCTAAACGGCTGTTGCTGCAAATACTGCCGAGTTTAATATTCGTGTTTTTTCTTATAACCGCCGCACCTGAAGAAACAGTGTAGGAAGGTTACAGGCCGGTGCTGTTTTTCAAAGGTCTCTATTCTATGTTGAAATTTTCGAGAAATCGGCAAATTTTCCAAAAAGTGCTGCAATACGACCAAGGAGTGCAAGTCGGTTGTTTTGAATTTTCTTGTTTTCAGCCATAACCATTACCCCGTCGAAAAAAGCATCCACCACATCACGCAGCGAAGCAATATCAAGCAGGGCCTGGTCAAAAAATCCTCGACTCATTTTATCTGAAACACTCTTTTCAACTTTCTTATATGCGGATAGAAGTGCGGACTCACTTTCATGCTCGAACAGTTTTTCGTTAACTTCTCCAGCCCTGCCCGCTGTTTTGATATTACCGGATTTTTTAATAATATTTACAACCCGCTTAAATGTAATTGCCAGCGGCTCAAAATCTTCCTCGGCCTTAAGCCTTTCCAGTGCCACTGTCCTGTTGGTAACGTCCGGAACATTATCTGCTGAAGCACTGATCACAGCAGCTATCACATCTTTTGAATATCCTTGTTCAGATAGAAGATGAGCCATGCGGTTTTTGAAGAAGGTGTAAACATTTTCAGCCACATCGCCTTTTACCTTTATTCCTTTTTTGCTGAATAGATTTAAACTTTTTTCAATTATACTTTTTATTGAAAATAAAAATCCTTTATCATTAATGATCTGAATAATACCAATGCCCTGGCGCCGTAATGCATATGGATCTGAAGCGCCGGTGGGAATAAGGCCCACACTGAAACAGCCGCAAATTGAATCGATCTTATCTGCAATACTTAGGACTGCGCCTGTAATTGTTTCCGGAAGTGCTCCTCCTGAACGGGTTGGTCTGTAATGTTCTTCAATGGCAGTAGAAACCGTAGGGAGCTCTCCTGCGACTGCTGCATAAACCCGTCCCATAATACCTTGCAGTTTCGGAAATTCAACTACCACATGGCTCACAAGATCGGATTTGCACAGTGTTGCAGCTCTTGCTGCCTGCATCTTAAAATCAGGCTCACCTTTTTTTATTTCCAGACCAGGATCAACACTTTCGGCTATAGATTTAGAAATACTGCGTACCCGCACAATTTTTTCATACATAGACCCCAGCTTTGCCTGGAAAAGAACGCCGTTCAATTTTTCCACACGCTTTTCATTAGGCACTTCAATATCGGTATCATAAAAGAATTGAGCATCTGCAAGGCGCGCTCTGATTACCCTTTCATGTCCTGTTGCAACCAGGCCCATATCCTTAGTAATGGTATTATTCACAGCGATGAAACAGGGCATGAGTTTACCCTTTTTATCTATTACTGCAAAATATTTTTGATGCTCCCTCATAGCGGTAATAAGAATTTCGCTGGGAAGACCAAGGAATTTTGCTTCAAACTTTCCCACCACCGGCGCAGGATATTCAACAAGGTTGGTCACTATGTCCAGCAGTTCTTCATCCGGCAGAACCTTGCCCCCCACACTTCCCGCAGCCTTGATGATTTCACGCTCAACAAACTTCCTGCGCTGCTTTATATCAACCAGCACATTGACGCTGCGCATTGTTTCAACATAGTCTTTAGAATTGCTGAGCTTCACACGGGCTGGGTTCATAAAGCTGTGACCGTATGAGTATCGCCCGCTTTTAATGTTTTCTATGGTAAACGAAATGATCTTGTTTCCTAAGAGAGCAACGATTGAATGAATCGGTCGTGCAAAGGCAATGGAAAGGTCCGCCCATCGCATCTTTTTGGGAAACGGAGTTGAGAGAATCACTTCGGGCAAAATACTGCTGAGAAGTTTACGCGAGGAAACACCTCTTTCTGACTTTTTGGCGCACAGGTATGACCCTTTTTCCGTCTCCTTGATGGTTATCTTGCTTAATGGAACCCCGACCTTCTCTGCAAATTTTTTTGCAGCTATTGTGGGTTTGCCCTTTCCATCAAATCCAACCCGACTTGGAGGCCCTGTAATTTCCATTTTTATGGATTTTTGCCTCGCTGCAACATTTTCTACCTCTATGGCCAGCCTCCTTGGAGTCCCATATATTTTCAAGTCCCCATAATCAATACGCACCTGGCTCATTTTCTGTAGAAGAGTTGAAGAAAGCGATTTTAAAGCCGGTTCAATATATCCTGCCGGAATCTCCTCTGCCCCTATCTCAAGTAGTAGATTGTCCATGTTTACCTCATTATCCCTTTGAGACCTTTGCAAAACATCCCTTTTTATCCAATCTCTGCGTCAAGCCCAGGTTTTAATCCTCGAAATACTACATGTATTCCTATGGTTAATCCGCCTCAGGCGGATCGCCTTCCTTGACCTTGAATAGATAAGCGAAGACTTCGAAAATGAATATTTTTCAAAGGTCTCATTTTTTCAACAGCGGAAACCCGAAAGCTTCTCTCTGCTTTAGATATTCTTCTGCGCACCTTCTTGCAAGGTTCCTTATCCTGGAAATATAACCGGTTCTCTCTGTGACACTTATTGCCCCGCGAGCATCAAGAAGATTAAAAGTATGTGAACATTTCAGGCAATACTCATAGGCCGGAAGAACCAGCACATCCTCGATTATACGCAGGGATTCAGCTTCATACTTATTAAAAAGATCCAAAAGTGTATCAACATCCGCCTTTTCAAAGTTATACGTTGACTGCTCTACTTCCTGCTGGTGATGCACATCTCCGTAAGTAACGTCTTTGTTCCACTTCAGATCATATACATTATCGATCTCTTGCAGATACATGGTGATACGTTCCAGTCCGTATGTAAGCTCCACAGATATCGGATTGAGTTCAATACTGCCGGCCATCTGGAAATAGGTAAACTGTGTAATTTCCATACCATCAAGCCAGACTTCCCAGCCCAGTCCGGATGCCCCAAGGGTAGGAGACTCCCAGTCATCTTCTACGAATCTTATATCATGATCAAGTGGGTCAACCCCTAGAACCTTAAGGCTTTGTAAGTACTGCTTTTGAACATCGAAAGGAGAAGGTTTCAATATTACCTGGTACTGGTAGTAATGTTGAAGCCGGTTTGGATTGTCTCCATAACGACCATCCGTAGGCCTCCTGGAAGGCTGAACATAAGCAACCTTCCATGGTTCAGGACCAAGAGCCTTTAACAGCGTGGTCGGATGAAATGTTCCGGCACCGACCTCTAAATCGTAAGGTTGAACCATAACACATCCCTTGCGTGCCCAGAACTTGTGCAGCGATAGTATCACATCTTGAAAATACATTTACATTACTCCTGTTTATTCGATTTTTAAAAACACATTTTTTAGCATGGTCAGAGATAATTGGCTTTGCTTGGATACTGGATACTTGATACCGGTTAAAAAACGAGCATCGAGCATAGTCACTTTAAACCTGCTGTATCCGACAGCCCCTTAGAATCTATTTTCACATCAAGCAGGCAGGCCCCTTTTCTGGTGGCAAGTAGTTCTTTCCATATTCCTTTTAATCTGTCAATGTCATTTATTTCACCCAGCGCCCATATGCAACCGCCACCGCCGGCTCCTGTGAATCTGGCGCCACAATGATTCTTAACTGCTGAATCAACAAGCTTTCCCCCCATGTCATCAAGCACTTCAGGAGTCATTTTTCTTCTGATAACCATTTCTTTATTCATTGCCGCCGCAACTTTTTTATAATTTTTTACGCCGAGAGCGTCAATAAACTTTTTCGTATTTGTAGCAATTTCTGCCCAAAACCTGCGATACTTGCCGGAAAGAAACTGGCTGATCCACATTCCGTTAATATTTTTTGACTCATGGGGCTTACCGCAGAAAGCCAGCAGCAGATGCTTTTCAAATTTTTTAAAATATGATTTATTGACAACTGTCTCTTTTCTGAAAACAGACCCGGCTCTTTTTGTTTGCCAGTACCATGCATTTACACCGCCGAAAGCAGCTGCAAGCTGGTCCTGTCGACCGCACGGTACTCCTGCGACACTTTCTTCTAATGCATGTGCAAGTATTGCGACTTTTTTCTTAAATTTCCATGTAATCGCCTTTTTTTCTGAAACCGCTAAAAATGCCGCAACAAGGGCTACTGCGGCTGCAGATGAACCGCCCAAAGCACTTTTGGGCGGTGATGATGAATCTATTACGATATGAATACTTTGAGCCCTAAAATAGGCTGCAATTGCGAACATCAATCCAAGCGGATGGTTAAAAGGGGCTTTGTCAGGGGAATAATCCGCACTTTTAAAGCCCCTTGATGTCACTTTTACCCGGCCTTCTTTATACGGGAAAAGGCTTACATGTGTTCTAAGATCAAGTGCTATATTAAAGGTACATGGATGAAGATAGGTAAGCGGGTAGCTAAAAGTATCGATATCAAGCGAGCCTCCCATATCGATCCTGCAGGGAACCGAAACTTGGACCGGTTTTTTTTCAAGATTTTTTTTCAAATTAGAAAGCATAATAGCACTTAGCAATATCCTGTCGAGAATTTGTTGCCGTTTTCAGCCGGCACATTGTTTTTACGTTGAAAGATGGTGTTACGGGTTACGGGTTGCGAGTTACGGGTTACGGGTTGCGAGTTGTTAATCGGAAATAATCCTTTTTTATACCCCGCAACCCGTAACTCATAACCCGTTTATCCCCTTATCTGGCGGAGGAATTTCAGGCTCCTGGGCTCTTTACCGAGATGATAAGGGACAAAAGCTTCCAGAAACTTGAGCCCTTCATTGGAGGCTTGAGCAGCAAACCTGATTCTTTTTGCCTTTGTTAAATCTTGTTTTTCAATCCAGAGAAGCTGTTTGATTGTCCCTTTTGAAAGAACGATTCCTTTTGAAAAATTAAAAGAACAATTATCGCAAACAAGCCCGCCCCTTGCAAGATCAAAGATTATATCCGCCTTTTTCATTTCTTCCAATTGCGTCTTGCATATACTGCATTGGCTTAAATTCGGACTGTGACCGGAAATAGCCATAAACCTCATCTGGAACATGATGCTCAATACTGCTTCAGGCGTGTTGCCGAAATCGAGTTCGCCCAGTACATACTTCAATAGATAGTAAAGCTTAGGTTGTTTTTCGCTTTTCTCCATCCATTCATTGACAAGCTCAGCCCAGTAGCTCGCATAGGCCGTTTTTTTTATATCCGTCCTGATCTTTGAAAAAGGCTGCTTCAACACCGCTTCCTGCAATACAAAAAGCCCTTTGCCACGGGTTGAGCCATATACTATATCTAAAACAGAAAAAAGTTCAAGAATCCCTGAAAACCGTTTGGTACTTTTTTTTGCGGATTTTGCAATAACAGAAACTTTACCCTGGTTTAAGGTAAAAAAAGTAATAATGATATCATAGTCTCCAAACTCGATGCGTCGAAGCATAATGGCGGAGGTAGAAAAAGTCGGCATGTGTCTATATACCGAGAAGAGCGGTGGCTATAATAAAATAGAATGATACACTGATAATATCAATAGCAGTTGTTACAAAGGGGCCCGAGGCTACGGCAGGATCAATGTTTATTCTCGCTAGAACCATTGGTACCAAAGTACCTGATAAAGCCGCCATGGTCATGGAACAGCTTACTGCAATTGCGACAGATATAGCCAGCATCACCATGTTATACTGAATTTGTGCCACAGCACCGATCAGCAAACCATAAACAATGCCAAGAATACAGCCCACTGCAAGCTGTTTATAAAGAACTGACCAGATATCACGGATATGAAGACGTCCGGTGGCAAGGCCACGAACTGTGATAGTCGAAGACTGAATACCGATATTTCCACCCATTCCCATAATTATAGGAATAAAAGCAGCAAGATAAGCCATCTTACTCAAACTTGCCTGAAAATATCCAATAATAAAGGATGCAATAATCCCGCCAATACAACTTGCAAATAGCCAGGGAATACGCGTTCTGATACTTTTAAAAACTGACTTGGTTTCGATAAACTCCTCTCCGACACCTGCCATTTTCAGCATATCTTCTGTCGCTTCCTGCCTGAAAATATCAATCACATCATCTACAGTGACAATACCTACCAGTCTATTTGTTTCGTCCACTACTGGTACGGCCAGGATGTCATAGCGGGCGACGATTTTTGCCACTTCTTCCTGGTCCATGTCTGTCTGAACAGAAAAAACGTCCGTTGTCATGAAGTCTTTGAGCATTGTCTCAGGGGGAACAACAACGAGTTGTCTTAACGAACTGACCCCTGTAAGCTTTCCGTATTCATCCACGACATAAAGATAAAAGGGCATTTCAACATCCTGATGCTCTTTTTGCAGCGACTCGATTGCCCTCTTTGTCGTTGTATCCTCTCTCAAAGCTATAAAATCGGGAATCATAATACCACCTGCGGTATCATCATCATACCGGAGGAGGCCTTCAACCTCTTCTGAACCCTCCTTTTTCATTTTCTCAAGGATAGTATCAGACATTTCATCGGGCAAACGCCCAATTAAGTCTGCTACATCGTCAGTAGGCATGCTTTCCAGGATTTCGACAATCTCGTCCAACTCCATCCCTTCAACAAAATTTAAAAAGATATCTTCTTCGAGTTCGCTGAAAAGGACACCCTTTTGTTCTGTATCCTTTATCATTTCAAAGAGTTTGTGCTGGTCCGAAAGGGATAAAGAAGGGAACACTGCCGACAGGTCGGCTGCATGTGTTTTGTCCACAATATTGAGAAGATGGGAGATCGCTCCACGTCTAAGCAGCCGCTTTATGCTGTCAACAAGTATTTTGTTTCGATCACCTTGCATAGTTTTCCTGTTAGGGAATTTTTAAATTAACAACCTGTCCGCTTTTTCCCGGCACCTCTATGGATTCGCTATTCAGCAGCAATCGAATCCCACCTGCATTTCCTATAAAAAGATTATAACCTAAAGTTGCTTCCAGCTCTACCTGATCGCCCGGTTTTAGATAATATTCATTGGGTTTTTGGTCATCAATTATAATCTTCAGCCAGGTTTCTTCAATTGCCGTTATTTTTAGAATTAACTTTTCCGGCTTATTATTAATCTGAATGTTTGCGGGTTCCGTATCATATTGAGGCTCAAAATCGGCTTTCCTTTCGTTTTTAATATCTGCCGGTTGCACTATATTGGTCTTCAACAATTCGGTCGATGAAGATCTTTTATTTAAAACAGATACAGTAAAAACAGATAGCAAAATAAGACATAATAATGCCCCGATACAAAACAATAAACGTCGCCAGAACTTTCCAGCAGGTATCATTAAATCGGCTTCCGACTTCGCAAGTTTCTGAACGACCTTAAGCCGTGACTGGTAGCGCCGGACTGCTTCATCCCCATCCGCCCCGATTGCTTTTGCAAAGGCGCGTAAAAATCCTTTTACAAAAACCTCATTAGGAAGCTTGTCATGATTTTCCCCCTCAATAAAAAGAAGATTGTCTATCCTGATCCTGGTCTCCTCTGCTACGGTTTCAAGGCTGATACCCTTCGAAAGCCGTATATCCTGAAGGTAACGACCAAATGAAAGTGATTTCTTATCTGTTGTCATATTGTTAATTTATCGATTGTTATATGTTAATGAATTCGTAAAAAGTCGAATTCATCAGGTTTTAGGTGTTATGTTTTAGGTTAATGATATTGTCTGTTTTAATAGAGGCTTAAAACTTAAACCCTAAAACGTTTCGTAAAAAGTAGCTTTTTGACTTTTCACGAAAATTGGCACTACCTTATAATTTCAATATGAGACCGGCTTTTCAGATCCTTAAGCCATGAGGCATACTTTCTGTTAATAGTATCTTTGTACAGTTTCTGAGAGATCTCGGAGGTTGACTCCTCAAGGGTTTTCCCGGGAAATTTTTGTATTTCCTGAAGATAAAGAATTTGATATCCCTGGTCCGTATCGAGCACTGGAGTATATTCACCTTCCTTAAGCATTTTTGCCGCCCCCTGCAACAGGGGTGAGAGGTCTTCCATCTCAAACAGACCTAAATCCCCTCCTTCAGAGGCCAGTGGTGAATCAGAATAAATCCTTGCCAGCTTATCAAAAGGTTCTCCCTGTTTCAGCTCACTCAAAACAGCTTCTATTTTTTTAAAGATCATAAGTTTTTCTGTTTCATCTGCATCTGCGGCAACTTTCATAATAATATTTCTTAAGTGATATTTCTTTTTTCCGGAATATACATCTTTGTGATTTTCGTAATACGTCTTTATATCTTCCGATGTAATGACTATCTTTGATTTTACTTCACGACTTATCAGTTTTTCCCTGAGAATCTGTTCTTTAATTTGTTTGCGGTACTCTTCTATAGTTAGTCCCTGTCTGCCCAGTTCTTCCCTTAACTCTTCGTCTGTGATAAACGTTGTTTTTTTTTGCCACTCAATTGCATTGTTTATTTCCTGCTGACTCACGGAGATTTTGTCCCGTTTTATTTCCTGATCTGCAAGTTTTTGCTCGATAAGCATGTTCAAGGCATCCTCCCGGATTTTAAAGAGCATTTCCCGTTCCTTTTCATATGAGTATTTGGATGCCTTAATACGATCGACATAGGGTTTAATCGTCTGGTTTAAATCGTAAAGCAGAATAATGTCATCATTTACCGTCGCGACAATCCGATCAACGACTTCAGCCCCCCAAGCCTTTTGAGTATCGGAAAAACAACAGCAAATGAATAAAAACGTACATCCTGCAAAAAACGCCAGATGCTTTAATGTTATTGAGCCAATCACAATACGCTTCTGAATTTTATGAAGAAAGAATTCTTTTCCACTGCTTTTCATTAATTTCAATATGGAATCTTTTATGTATTTTCTCTATCCACGATTTATAAATTTCTTCTATCTTTTTTCTGCGCAAATATTTTACTATCTTTTCGTTCAAATCCTTCGGCCTGTTTGCCGAATCCGACTTAAAATTAGACGCTTTATAATTCTCTTCATAATACCTTGAAATATCATCAGCAGTAATAACGACCTGGGATGATAGTTCTTTTTCTATCAGTTTTTCTATCAGCATTCGCGTTTTTAACCCTTTTTTCCAGGATTCATAAGAAACAGCATATTCAAGTAACAGATCTTCAAAAACGCCTTCAGGATAATCGCTTTTTATTTCTGCTATATTTTTATCAACTTCTGATTCCAGAATAGAAACACCCAGTTCTTTTGCTCTTTCAAGAAGAACCATCTCTTCGGTCATCTGGTTTAAAAGCCTTTTTTTGGCTTCTTTTAATACAGATGAGTCCTGTAAAACGTTATGCGGAAAAGCCGCTTCGGCGATTTCAAAAGCCTTATTGAAATCAAGCACTGTTACAACTCTTTGACCAATCCGAATCAAGTATTCATCCTGATCTTTAGATTCAGGTTTCGAACATGATGTTAAAACACAAATAGTCAATAAAAAAACTGCCAGCGTAATTATTTTCTTAAAGTATTTCATTTTTATTAGGTATTTGAATTCGTAAAAAGTCGAATTCATCAGGTTTTATGTTTCAGGTTAATAATATTGTATATTTTAATAGAGACTTAAAGCTTAAATCCTAAAACTTAAAACGTTTCGTAAAAAGTAGTTTTTTGACTTTTTACGAAACCGTCAATTATTAACACGCTGTGTGATTTCTTTCAAGATTTTTCTGACTTGAGCCACAAGACCGTTAAAGCTGCTGTTAGAAAGCCTGGCTTTAAAAATATAGTCCGGCGAAAGCCCATAAAGCTTTTTATTTGAAACAACAACATCAACAATACCCGGTGGATTTTTTTGATGCACCGCTGAAAATTGCAGCACCAGCTTTCTTCCCGTCAGGTCAAGCCGCTTTACACCGGCTTTTACTGATAACACTTTCAGCATGATTTTTAAAAGAAGATTGGCCGCTTCCCGCGGCAAAGCGCCAAAACGATCAATCAGCTCAGCTTTGTAATCCGCAATCTCACTTAACTCAGTCATTTTGGTCAGACGGCGGTAAGCTGAAAGTCTCTGATCAATATCAGGTATATAAGACTCTGGTATATAAGCAGAAATTATAATATTAATCTCCGGTTCCAGGGATTCTATGACAGGTTCGCCCTTCAGTTCGGATACTGCGTTTTCCATGAGCTTTAAATACATTTCATATCCTACTGCGGCAATGTGCCCGGACTGTGAAGCTCCCAGAATAGTTCCTCCCCCCCTGATCTTCAAATCACTCATGGCTATTTGAAATCCAGCCCCCAGATCGCTGTGTTCCATCAGCACCTTAAGACGTTTTACGGCATCCTTTCCCAATGTGGTTTCATCAGGAATAAAAAGGTATGCATACGCCTGTTCATCAGATCTTCCCACACGACCGCGCAACTGGTACATCTGAGCCAGCCCAAACCTGTCCGCCCGATTAACGATTATTGTATTGGCTGAAGGGATATCGAGACCTGACTCTATAATTGTTGTACAAACGAGCATGTCAATTTCTTTATTCATAAACATAAGCATCACCCGCTCTAATTCATTTTCATCCATGCGACCATGTGCAACATCCAGCCGGACTTCCGGTATCAGTTTTTTCAATTTTCCTGCAATTTTCCAGATACTGTGAATGTTGTTATGAACAAAATAAATCTGCCCTCCCCTTCCCATTTCCCTTCTTACAGCTTCCGACACAATTGCATCGTCGATTTCAGAAATATATGTAATGATTGCCCGGCGATACTCAGGGGGTGTTGAAATTAGGCTTATGTCGCGTATTCCCATAAGAGACAAGTGAAGTGTCCTTGGTATCGGAGTCGCGGTCAGGGCCAGAACATCAACATTATGCCTTATTTTTTTAAGTTTCTCTTTGTGCTTAACGCCGAAACGCTGCTCTTCATCAAGCACTAAGAGGCCGAGATCCTTAAACATAACATCTTTAGAAAAGAGCCTGTGAGTGCCTATAACAATATCTACCTTTCCAGCCTTTAAATCGCTGATAATTGCACGCTGCTCTCTTTGGGAACGGAATCTGCTCAAACACGCAACATTAACAGGGTATCTTTCAAACCGTAAAGAAAATGTTTCAAAATGCTGCTGTGCAAGCACCGTAGTCGGAACCAGCACGGCAACCTGCTTCCCGTTAAACACCGCCATAAATGATGCGCGAAGGGCTACTTCCGTCTTGCCATATCCGACATCACCGCATATGAGACGGTCCATCGGGGTTGTTTTTTCCATATCGGAAAGCACATCATCTATGGCATTAAGCTGGTCTTGGGTTTCTTCATAAGAAAAACCAGCCTCAAAATCATTAAGAGAACTGTCCATGGCCTCAAAAGCAAATCCTTTTTCAATTTTGCGCGCAGCGTAAAGTTTAAGAAGCTCTCCTGCTATCTTTTCTGCTGTCCGTTTTACAGTATTTTTAACCCGTTCCCATGATTTTCCACCCATTTTGTCAAGAAGCGGTTCAATACCATCCACTCCCATGTACTTTTTATATATAATAAGGAGAAAATCGTTGGTCGATCCGTTTATTTTTAATTTAGTTAGGCCTTCATACCGGCCTATTCCATGCTCAATATGTACAATAAGGTCTTCTTTTTTCAAATCTTCAAATGCAAGGAGTTTTGCTTGAACACTTTGTTTTTGTTTCAATCTTTTGCGGCGTTTTACGCCGAATATTTCATTTTCCGTTATCACTGCAAGTAATTCATCTGGCCAGACAAATCCTGATGAAATATGACCCAGGCAGATGAATTCAAAACCCTTAGCCTGTATAATATCGGAAAATCCGTCAATTTTTTCCGGCTTAATATTATAAGGCGCGAGAAGAGATATCAGCCTGTCGGCCTGCGGTCTTAAATGACAAACAATAAGCGTTTTCAATCCGGCTTGTTTATTATCACTAACCCATTGGGCAAGGGGCAAAAGAAGTCTTTCTTTTTCCACATTTGTTTTTAGCGCCAGACTTAGATCTGAATTATCATGCGTTGAAATGGTATATTGCAGTTGCCTTTGCTTTTTATCTTTTTGTTCCCGTAAAATGGGGAGTATCCTGAGGGTGACAGGTTTTTTCTTTAAAAGCGTACCGGTTAGATCCTCCCACTTTAAATACAGACTTTCAGGCTCTACACACAGCCGGTTTTCACTGCGCGCCAAGGTAAAATTTTTAAATGTCTGTGTTTGCAGTTCAGTAGCCGCTTTCGCCAGCTCTTCAGGTTCAGTCTGAATAAAAAGGGTATTATCCGGCAGATAATCAAACAAAGTATCAAGAGAAGGATAAATCATCGGAATCAGGCTCTCAACTCCAGGAAATAAGCCCTCATTTTTAATGCGACTGATAATCTTTCTGACACTGGATACAGGAGTATCAAGCTGGGATGCCCGCTGCCTTATCCGGCTTATTATCAGAGGAATACGCTCTTTAATTAAAACAGCTTCCCTTGCAGGAAGTATAATTGCTTCTTTAAGAGTTTTAATTTTTCGCTGGCTTGCAGCGGAAAAAGATCTTATGGAATCAACCGTGTCTCCAAAAAATTCGATTCTCAGCGGGTCAGGATACATGGGAGAAAAAACATCCATAATCCCGCCTCTTATTGAAAAGTCGCCCGGTTCCTCAACAATGGCGGTTTGCGCATATCCGCCGAAAATCATCTTTTCGATCAAATCATCCCGCTCGATCTCTTCATCCACCATAATCAGCTCGGCAAAGTTGCTGATTTCTTTTCGAGGAATAATTTTCTGCAACAGCGCTTCAACAGTTGTAACAACTATGGCAGGCTCGTCTCCTTCAATCAATTGATAAAGTGTCCGTATTCGTCTCGCTGCTGTTTCGTTATGATAAGAAAGAAACTTAAACGGCAAAATATTATAAGGAGGAAAATAAAGCAGCTCGGATTCATCATTTCCTACAAAAAACCTAAGATCTTCCAAAACCCTTTCCGCATATTTTTGAGAAGGCGTCAGCAGAAAAATGGGGCACTTATGTTTTAAGAATATCCTCGAAATTAAATATGCTTTAGCTGATTCTTCCAGACCTGTGCATTCAATTCCCTGCTTTCTTTCAGATATTTTATCAATTAGGGTTTCAGGCAGGTTTTCAATTGAAATTTTTTCTTGATTTGGATTCATAAACAAAGTAGTAATTTTCTGTTTGTGGCCAGTTGATGCACAAGAAATTATTGTAAGCGTTCACAGGTGCTGCAGATGTGCGTGATCAGGGCGATCAGCTATAGTCTGCTATGCTGGTTGCCCTGATCGCGTGCAGATGCGGTGCCTGTGAACGCTTACAATTTTAGCCGACGTAGCTCAGTTGGTAGAGCAGCTGATTCGTAATCAGCAGGCAGGCGGTTCGACTCCGCCCGTCGGCTCCATAACATTTAAAGGGATTACAGCAACTTATGCCGTAATCCCTTTTTTTATAATAAACCACTTATCTCGGCAAATCAAGGCAAATTAACGCATTTCTGTGGTAAATTTTGACACGTTTTGAATATTATCTAAATCGATAAGATAAACTGCCGTCAGCCTGGAATCGTCTGCAGGTGTCACAATTTTGACGTCAAAGTCACAATTTTCGGTATAAAGCTCCGCACTTTTACATTTCCGTTAAGCAACAAAAAACATGATTTAGCTATAATTCCCCGATAAAACAATAAGTTATTTATTTGCCAGAATAGCCCTTCCATTTGGCATATAATTTGCAGAATATAACTGACGGAATTATCTATATTTTTAAATAATTGCTCATGCTTCCCAAGATATTATTCAAGCATTAGAGCAAAACATCTGTGTATGAAAAAAATATAATGAATATTACGAATAATTATTTAAATGTTATAGACAAAAATCAAAAAAACTTCTTTTCAAGGGTTATGAGGCAGGTGGTGAAGATTATATATTCAAGCCAATTGATCCTTGATATCTTAAAGAATAAAGTCAAAATATTCCTTGCGATGTTTAAAAAGAAAAAAACTTTAGAAATAGCTAACACAAGCCTCAAACAGACGGTTGAAGAGCTGAAAAAGACGAATCTGAAAATAGTAGATCAACAAGAAACTCTTATTGAGGAAGAACGGATAAAAGTTTTGCTACAGATGGCAGGTGCTAAGGCACATGAGTTAAACCAGCCTTTAATGGCTCTTCTATGCGGCATTGAGTTGATGGAGAGTGACAAGGAGAGCCCGGATAAGCTAGCCAATCATTTAACATTGGTAAAAGAAGCCGGTGATAGAATTTCCGAGGTAGTTAAAAAGATCCAGACCATACACCATGATGAGAACATGGCGCATCTTGATCAAACCTCCATTGTCAATATTGATCAAAAGATGATCATACTTTCACTGGAAGACTCGGATGATGATTTTGAAATGCTTAATGCTGTTTTATCCGACCACGAACAGATCAACCTCTCCCGTTCAAACAGTATTGAAGATGCTCTGCAGGTATTGAAACAGAATCATTTTGATCTGATACTTTTAGACTATCTGCTTTCGGATGGAAACGGCCTTGATTTTTTAAGAAGAATGGAGAAAGAAGGCTTGGAAATACCTGCGGTAGTCATCACCGGACAGGGCGATGAAATGATTGCCAAGCAGGTGATCCAAGCAGGTGCCTATGATTACTTGCCCAAAAACAGGATTGGTGAAAGTTCCCTCTTACGGGTCATTAATAACACCCTGGAAAAAGCACGTCTCAAAAGAGAGATAAAAAATGCCCAGGAAAAGCTAACCATGATGTCAATCCGGGATGAATTAACCAGGCTTTATAATCGTCGTTATTTCAATGAAGTAATTGAAAAGGAGGTATCCAGGGCTATGAGGTATGATACTGACTTGGTACTGTGTATGATAGACCTCGATTATTTCAAGAAGATAAACGATACCTATGGCCATCTTGCCGGCGACATGACCCTTTCTGAGATTGCCGGAATGCTCAAAAAATGTGTGCGCCAGACTGATTTGTGCTGCCGTTACGGTGGTGAAGAGTTTACCGTAATCATGGCAAATACCGATACAAAAGGAGCAGGAAAGGTAAGTGAAAGATTCAGGAAGATGGTGGCACATCAACTGTTTAAACACAATTCATCGAAGTTTCATTGTACTGTGAGTGTGGGCATCGCTGCATTCAACCCTGAATTAAAACAGTCTTCCACGGAACTGTTGGAGGCCGCAGACTACGCGCTATACAAGGCAAAAGCACAAGGCAGAAACAGGGTGGTTACTATTAACGCACTCCCCGGCGCGAATTAACTCTAATATGCTACTGCTTTGTTTCATGTCCTTTTCCTTCTGGAATGGATAGTGGCGGTTCTACAAAAATATTACAAACCCAGGGCAAATTGAACGGCATCACGAACCTGTTTTAATTTGTCTTGTGGGAGATGTGTTATAATCGATCCAATTTTCCCTTTTGACACGGTCTGGATATGATCTAAATTGATAGCGCAATTTTTCATCATACCATCTGGTTTTGAAAGAAATACTTCACTTGGTATGTCCCTGACAGTTGAGGTTATCGGAGCGACTGTGATTTCTCCAAGATATTCCAGTATAGAATCGCGGGTCAAAATTAAAACAGGACGTTTTTTGTCGGGAGTCTTAAATTTGTACCATCTTACTTCGCCTCTTTTCATTCGTCCCCCCAGTTTTGTTCCTTTTCCCACACACTGAACTCGTCTTTGTTAACCGGATGTAAAGTATATCCCTGTCGGTGTTTCTGTTCCAGAAGATGGGTGTTAAAAAGATTGATCGCATCTCGCAATGCTTTGCGAGTAAAAGCAGATCGGGTCGTTTTAAGCTCCCTGGCTACTTTATCGACTGTTTTGACAAGGTCATCATCTAAGGTCATTTGAATTGTACGCATACATAGATGATCAACTTGCCCAAGAGGATTATTGATCGGTCCAAAGTATATACTAACGTTGCCTTACCTGTACCGGGGAATAAAGCTCCGGCAAACCATCTTTTTTCTTAAGCGTTTGAAAACCTTCGATTTTGTGTTTAAAATTAAAATCCATTGAGTTTTACTTGTTTTGCTGTTACACTAAAAATAGATGGTCTCGTAAAAAGCTAATAAAGGCGCTTTGCGCC
>NBLJ01000073.1 GCA_002084545.1 Desulfobacteraceae bacterium 4572_123
TTCAATTATTCAATTGTTCAAATCTTTTATATATTAATAACCGTTCGATTTAACAACATAATATAGTAGAGATGTGGAAAGCAAGATAAAATTTTATGGCTGCAAGACACATCCGCAAATATGGGTAGAAACGAAATTAAACGGTTTCTAAGCCACCTTGCAGACAAACAGAATGTTGCTGCCGCAGCTCGAAGACAGGCATTGAATGCATTGATATCTTTATACAACCCTGAGCGGTTAGCGGTTTGCCATTAGGGTTTAGCTTTGGAAAACCAGAGCATTACAGTAATGAAAAATGACACCCGACAGGCGAACGTTTTTATTAGTAAACATCCTGTAATCATTAAACTAATAGCTAACAGCTAAAATCTAATCGCCCAATTCGGGTACAAAAAAACTCTTGATATCGATTTGGGAGAAAGAGACTCATTGAATCCGAAAAAAAGACTCGTCAAATTCGGGCCTGTCTTTGTACCTGGCCATAAAAAATCCCGGGAGCTGTTCAAAGTTTTCGAACAGGCCGGGGTCCGCATCGATGCCTGCCCTGTGAAGTGCCTTTAAGATATCCATGGGTTTGGGAGGGCATCCCTTGACGGCAATCATTTCCTGAATGTCCGGGTTGTCTTTATTGGCCAGATAGATGCATTTACCGATGAGAATGGTTTTTTTCTTTCCGGGCGTGGGTTTCATCATCTTCCCGGTAAGCACCTCGACATCGTCAAACCGCTTTCCCTTCCAGGCATAGCGGATGGCAGAGAGAATAAGCCCGTTAACGGCGGAGCAGTACGTACACATGGAAAGATCGTACTTGCGGTAGAACACGCCCTGTATTCCTTCTTTCGCCATGGGAACCGGCAAGTCACAATTTTCATCGCCGGCATACTGAAAATCGTACTCGTGATAGGCTGCCACATCTTCGATCCGTTCGCCCACTACTTCCACATCCGAAAGGTCCAGAGGCCGGTTGTGGTTTTTTGCGGCATGGACAAGGTGAGGCACTGTTTCAGGCGGTTGCCCCAGCACGACAGCCCCCACCAGATCCGCAGACAGAACATCTTTAGATGCGATCAAAAGATTGCTCCTTCGCATCCGTCCGTCAAATCCCGGTCCCCGTTCATTGGTGTAAATGCCGTCGAACAGGGCCAGCATCGGGGGCATTTTATCGGCCAGCCGGGCCACCATAAAATTCAGATCCCTGGCCGGATCCGCGCTGTGGCATTTTTTCCTGGATGACACATCTATGGTACCCTTGAGGTTTTTTATGCCCAGGCTGACATGGGTCTGGTTGTGGGACTTCATGACCGGTATGTCCACCACAAAATCACTGTGAAGAATATCGCTGTTAAAGTTGAGAACCACCCCTTCCCCCAGGTCCACCTTTTCAAAGGGCCGCTCCATCACATTTAAATATTTTACACCATAGCGTTTTTTCAGAATGCCATATCCCAGGGATTCAAAAGCGTGGGCCGGGGTCTTTATGTCCCTGGGGTCCATTGTGACCATGCCTTCACCGATGGTAATGTCGTCGATTCCACGCTCCTTGAGAAGCACCACCATATCTTCGATCACCCTGGAGGTGGTAATGACACCCCATTTGGGAAATGCTGCAGCACGGGTCCAGAACACGATGTTGGGCTTTATAAAAACCCTGGCCTTTTCGGGCATATGGTCCAGGCCTTTGCAAAGCGTAACCGCCTTGCGGACCGATTCCAGGGGGGTTTCGTAGCGTACGATAGCAACTGTTGTTTTTTGCATATTATTCCTGTATCCCTTTGGAAGTGAATAGTGAAAATTTGTGGTATCGCTCCTGCCCGCCATCGCTCTCGCTCAGGCGAGGCGGGCGGGTTGCTCTGTCTGTTGGTGGGCACAGCCCACCCTAGGATACTAATGGCTAAAAGCTAACGGCTAATCGCTTAATTTAGAGATAGGTAATCAGGTCCGGGTCCTGTTTCAATTGAAGATGGGCTACTGAATTAAAAGTTTTTAAATCCAGCCGCTCTTTTCTGTAATTAAATATGGATACGGATGTATTATAGATTTCCCAGCCCAGGTGGACGGTTTCGTCCAGCGAAAGGTTAAGGGCCAGTTGCATAACCGCCGAAATTGTTCCGCCGGAGGTAAACACGGCGGCTTTTTTTGAGGTGCCGTTTTCCCGTACCACCTGGTCAATGCCCTTCCGGATCGCGTTGATGAATGTCTCCAGGCTTTTACTTACATTGCTGCGTCCGTCCATCATGCGTTTGATGGCGCGATCGAACAAAAGCTTATAGGCATCAAAGTCCGATTCAAAGCCGGCCGCCGCCGTCGCAAGAGAAGGATCTTCTCTGACCATGTCGTCTATCTGGGGAGTGATCATGGCTTCCGCATCAAACTCATCAAATTTATCGGTAATGCAAAGTGCCGGGGTGGCGGCATGGTCCAGTCGTTTTGTAACTATGTTTGCGGTATCGATCTGACGTTTCAGGGAGCCGGAATAAACAGCCTGGAAATGAATACCGGTGCGGGCAAAATAATCCCCCAGCAGTTCTGCCTGACGGATGCCGAGATTTGACAGACAATCATAATTGTCGCTGCCGAATGAAGCCTGGCCGTGCCTGATAAAATAAATTTCCGTCATGAGTTCTCGTTTTACGCGCCTGTAAATTTAAATGCGTTGGTTTTTTTTAAACCGCGAACCGGTAACTGCAAACCGTAAACGGTTATCAAACATCCATACACATTGTATAACCCGTGGGCAACAGATTTTTTCCCTTGAAGGGCTAAACCGCAGCCAATCATTTTTAACCGGCCATGGCTTTTTCCCGCAGCAAAGCATACTGCCGCAAAGCCCCCATGGCCCTGGCCGCCCTGGCGGGGTCCGGATAAACAGGTATGCCGTGGTCCAGCATTTTACGGACAAACGGTTCCTGCAGGCTGCGGTAGGTATATCCTAAAATCGGTTTATCGAAATTATCCGCCAGACGGATAAAAGTTGCGGCCTGGTCATCGATGATTTTGCGGGCGTCTTTGACCGCCTGCTCAGAAGACGCCCCTGTGCCCGTCAGAAAACGTTCGATAAATACCGGGGGTGCCAGGAAATAGAGCAGAAGCATATCGGTATTTTCGTCTTCCAGGAGCAGTTTGGGAATGTCCCAGTAAAAATCATTCATATTTTTGTTAAAGGTCAGATCAATGGGATTATTGATGCTGGCCGTGTGCGGCACAAAGGGACGGAGTTTTGTAACGGTTTCAGGCGAAAGCCGCGGTATTTCAAGGCCGGCCCGGCCGCAGGAATCAGCGGCTGTGGCGCCCGGTCCACCGGAATGGGTCTGAATAACGACACCAGGTCCCTTGGGCCTGGGCTGGCTGCCCAGGGCCCAGCAAAAGTCAAAAAGCTCCGTGAGCGAGGCGGCCCGGATAATGCCGCTCTGTTTTAAAATGCCGTCGTAGAGCCGGTCCGGACCGGCCATGGCGCCCGTATGGGAAAAGGCAGCGTTCCGGCCGGATTCCGATCCGCCCACATACAGGGCCACAATAGGTTTATGGGGCACAATGGAGCGGGCCGTCTTTACAAATTCCCTGCCCCGGCGCAGCCCTTCAATATACAGGGCAATAACTTTAGTATTGGGACACGTCCCCAGGTATTCCAGACAGTCGACCATGTCGATATTAAGTTCATTGCCCACGCTGAAGGCCGTGCTGAAGCCCATCCCGTGCAATTGAAGGTAGTTGAATATCTGGGTAACAAAGCTCCCGCTCTGGGATGCCAGGCCCACAAATCCAGGGGCGCAGTCACACGGTATGGGTGTGGGGTTGAAGCGGTGATGGACATTGGCAACGCCAAGACAGTTTGGACCGAGCAGGCGTATGCCGTGGCGTGCGGCCGTCTGTTTAAGCTCGGCCTGCAGATCAATGCCGTGGCCTCCGACCTCCTTGAACCCCCCGGAAACCACGATGGCCTGCCTGATTCCCTTTTTACCGCACTCTTCGATGATTCTGGATACGATCTTTGTCGGCAGAACAATCACTGCCAGATCAGGAATTTCGGGCAGGTCGGTGATGCCTGGATATGCCTTGAACCCCAGCACATTTTCCTCTTTGGGGTGGATCGGATAAACCGCCCCTTCAAACCCCAGCAGCTTGACGGAATCCAGCATCTGGGTGCCCATGGACATAAAATTGTTCGAGGCCCCAAAAAAAGCAATGCTTTCTGGATTTGCAATTTTGTAAAGAGGGCTTTCTTTGATTGATTTAAGCAAAATTTGTACTCCCTGAGTTTGTGTCATAATTTCGATGCGGCAATGACCCGGCGGGCCGCCTTTTCCAGAATTTGAACACCAAAGATCATCATCTGGAATCGTTTGTCCTTTGTCTGGCCGTGATAAAAACGAAAATAGATCTGCTGAGCGATCACCGCGAGACGAAAAAGGCCAAAGCAATAATAAAAATCGTATCGGTCCATGGTCCGTCCGGACAGCTGCGCATACAGGTCCACCATCTGTCGGCGGGTGAGCGCCCCTTGCAGGTGGGTGGGCATCATGCGCATGAGCTGTATTTCTTCGGAGTCATCCGATTGGACCCAGTAGGCCAGGGCGTTGCCGATATCCATGAGCGGATCGCCGATGGTGGCCATCTCCCAGTCGAGAACGCCGACAATCCGCATGGGATCATGGAGATCCAGAACGACATTGTCGAATTTAAAATCATTATGAACAATGGCCGGCCTGTCCGTATCAACCGGCATTTTTTCAGTGAGCCAGGCCATGACTTCTTCTCCTTCGGGGGCATCCGGGGTCCGGGCCGCACGATACCGCCGGCTCCATCCAATAACCTGGCGGGCCACATACCCTTGTGGTTTGCCGAAATTATCAAGCCCGGCCCTCTTATAATCAACGGCATGAAGGTCATGGTGCACTTTGACCAGGGTGCGAAACAGCGTTTTGACCTGTTCGGGTGAAAAGACCAGACCCGGAGGCAGGTTTTTTCGCAGAACAATACCCCTGATTCTTTCCATTACATAAAAGGGCGCCCCCAGAATATCGGAATCTTCACTGTAGCCCAGCGGCCTGGGTGCATACCGGTACAGGCCCTGCAGTGCCGTCAGGACGCGGTATTCCCTGCCCATGTCATGGGCGGTTTTGGCCTTGGTACCAAAGGGAGGACGACGCAAAACCATCTCCGTGTCGCCGAAAGTGACAAGATAGGTGAGGTTGGAATGCCCTTTGGGAAACTGTCGGACAACCATGTCCCCCGTAAGGCCGGGAATCGTGTCCAGCAGAAATTCCCGGAGCCCGGCCTGATCGAATTCTTCCCCTTTTCTGACGGGTTTTGCCTGGTCCGTATAATCCATCTGATTTTTCCTCCACTTTGACGGTCTCGTAAAAAGCCCAACTCCTGCGTTGCGCTGCATTTCGTAATCATTCAACGTACGATAAGTACGCCTCATGATTACAAAATTTGCGCGCCTTGAATTTGAACTTTTTACAAGACCGCCTAAATCCGATTTTTTACGAATTTATCATTGCTACCATTCTCAAAATTATAAGATATTTTATCGATTTGGTGGGCACAGCCCACCCTACGATGAATGTTTGATACGGATAAAACCCGGTGTGGGCTGTGTCCATTGATTCTTTTTCTATTTTCTTTCCTGATTTCTATTTCCTGATTCCTGCCAGGGCAGGGCAGGGCAGGATCATTGCTTCGACACATTCCAAAACAAATCGGGCATATTGATCGACACTGATTTTTCTTTTGGCGTGTTTCCAGCGTTTGAGATACCAGTCCTGGAGTATCGCCTTGATCAAACCGGCGGTAAGCTGGGGGTCTCTTGGGAGAAAAGTACCGGAGGACTGCCCCTGCCTTATGATGTCGGCAAAGATAAGGTCGGTTGCCAGTTCGCTGGCCAGAGCCTTTTCCTTCTCGGCTCTGTTCATGTTTTTGGCTTCCATATAGGAAAAATAGAACCAGGGCTGGAGTGCTTCACTCAGGTAAATATGGATACAAATCGCCTTTCGCAGCCGGTCCAGGGGATCTTCCAGGGCCAGGATATGGTCATCGAGAAGCCGTTTGACCATCAGACGCCCCTGGCGCTGGATCATTTCCAACAGTTCATCCTTGCTGGAAAAATAGGAATAAAGCGCGCCTATGCTTAACCCCGTTTCCTTGCTGAAATTTCTCATACTCATGGCCTGGAAGCCCTTTTCATTACTGATCTTCAAGGCGGCTGTAAAAATTTTACCAAGATTTTTAACAACGGTTTTTTCTTTTTTAATGCGAAATTTTTCCCGATTCTGCGCATAGATATTCAAACAGATATCCTCTCTGGATATGTGAATTTTCTGTCTGAACGCCGCATAATTCATTTGACCTGCTTTCCCTCATATGATTTTAAAATTCGTCTGGCCACCGATATTTTGTGAACTTCATCGGCCCCGTCGTAAATCCTTGCCCCCCGCTCGTGCCGGTATAGAAAAGCTATGATGGTGTCGTCGGTCATGCCCAGCCCGCCGTGGACCTGCAGAGCCCGGTCAATGACTTTCTGCATGACATTGGCAACAAAAAATTTGATCATGGAGATCTCACTGCGGGCCATTTTGGCGCCCACGGTTTCGATTTGCCAGGCCGCATGCAGCACCATCATGCGGGCGGCCTGAATTTCGGCGGCACATTCGCCGATCCAGGCTTGAATAATCTGTTTGGTGGACAGGGTTTTGCCGGGGGCAATGATTCTGTCCCGTGCCCGGATACACATCAGGTCAAAAACCCGGTTGCAGATGCCGATCCAGCGCATGCAGTGATGAATTCTGCCGGGGCCGAGTCGTTCCTGGGCAATGACAAAGGCATGTCCTTCGGGACCCAGCAGGTTTTTTCGGGGCACACGGCAGGACTGGTACAGGATTTCACCATGCCCGAAATAATCATCTCCGGCTTCGCCCATGACCGGTATATTACGTACCTGGTTAAAACCGGGCGTGTCCGTGGGCACGATAATCATGCTGGTTTGCAGGTATGGGTGGGCTTCCGGATTGGTAATGGCCATGACAATGGCAAAAGCGGCACCGTCGGAAGATGAGGTGTACCATTTTTGCCCGTTGATGACATAATCATCCCCGTCCTTTACCGCTGTGGTATCCATCATTACAGGGTTGGAGCCGGGCAGATCCACTTCGGTCATGGAAAAACAGCTCCTGATTTTGCCGGCTACCAGGGGCCTCAGGTACTTTTCCTTCTGCTCGTCTGTTCCATACAGATCAAGGATTTCGATATTGCCGGCATCCGGGGCCTGACATCCAAAGACATAGTGGCCCAGGGGGCAGCGGCCCAGGGATTCGGAAACCAGGGCATGCTCCATCAGATTCAGCCCCATGCCGCCGTATTCCTTGGGATGGTTGGGGGCCCACAGTTCCATCTGTTTGACTATCTTGCGTTTTTCTTTAAGGGCGGGAAGCATTTCTGAAAAAGATTTTCCGGACAGAAATTCAGATTCCAGGGGAATTAGCTCCCGATCCACAAATTCATCGATCATGGTGATGATGGTCTGCATTTTTTCAGAAACAGTAAAATCCATGCTGACTCCTTATGGCCCGGCTTTGTTTATTCCGGACGGGACTGGCGTTTATAAAATGACCATGGCGTGGTCACAACGGCTTGCCGGGTTCCGGCCGGACCGTGAGAGAAAGTGGTTACAAGAACTACAGGGACTGGCGGGGTTTGTCAATATAAAAAAGAACGAACGTTCGTTTTTATATTGACAAAAATTTGTTTATTATTCTATGTTTATTCAGTTTTGACAAAAAGCGGAAATTTAAAAATACATACAGGGCTGCCTCATTTCATCATGAAAATAATGGTTTGTATCAAACAGGTTATAGATTCCGATGCCGAAATTGCCGTGGATGATGCTTCGGTGTGGCCCAAAACCGATGAGCGGGCCGAATTCCATATCAACCGTTTTGACGAATGTGCCCTCGAAGAGGCTGTTTTGATGAAAGACGCCCACAAAGATATCTCTGTGGATGTCATATCCGTCGGCCCGCCGCGGGTGTCAGATGCCTTAAAGCGCGCCATGGGCATGGGCTGTGACCATGCTATTCATATTCGGACAGATACCGAAGGCTTTCTAAGCCCCTTTGTTACAGCTTCATGGATTGCGGCCATGGCATTGAAAAAAAAATACGACCTGATTTTAACCGGCATGCTGTCCGAAGACCTGATGCAGGGCCAGGTGGGTCCCATTATAAGCGAACGGCTGGGCCTGCCCTGCGCAGTCGGCATAGTCCATGAACGGTTGATGTTGCCTCAAAAAAAAATATATACGGAGCGGGAAATTGAGGGCGGTGCCCGTCAACGGCTGGAAATCGATCTTCCGGCGGTTCTGGCCATTCAGACCGGTATCAACCAGCCGCGCTACCCGTCGCTTTCAAATCTTTTAAAGGCAAATCGCTATAAAATAGAAATAATTGACAGTGCATCTTTTGCCCATGCGGAACCCCGGCAGGAAGTTGTTGCAACCGGCTGTCCGCGTAAAACAAGAGCCGGCCGCCTGCTGGCAGGTTCCCAGGATGAAAAGGCCAGGGAACTTTACCGGATTTTAAAGAAAAAGGCGCTGATTCTCTGACCCTGAAAGGTGTCTTGAAACTTATGAACCCTGATCCTGTACACCCCATTATCATCGTTGCCGAGCAATTCAGCGATTCAAAAAACTTCATCCCGGACGAATTGCTCGGCGCTGCTAAAAAAATTCAAAGATTCTACAGGGGACCGGTAAAAGTCCTTATAATAACCGGCGATAGCAAAGCCGCAGCGGTAAAGTCGGGTCGGGAAACAGGCCTGGACGTTATCGTTATCAGGGTGCCGGGCCTTACCGGTTACAACGGGGAGATTTATAAAGCCGTTTTTTCCGAAATTCTCCAGGCGATGCATCCAGCCTATATTTGTCTGCCCCACACGTCCTGGGGCATGGAACTGGCCCCGGCCCTGGCCATACGCCTGAATGCAGACTGCATCACCGCTGTCGTGAATATTACAGAACAAGAAAATCGGCTGCTTTTTTCACGATTTATCTGCAATGATAAAATCATCGCAAAAATGAATTCCGTGGCCGACAGGACAGTACTTACTTTGCAGCCGGGCGTTTTTACGGCCGGCAAAAAAGACGATACAGGGCATGGTTCGATTGAAATCCAAACCATGGCGGCAGCGCCCCGGCATATCAAATCAATGGGGATTACGGCCCCCGTGGCACAGGACACCGCTCTTGCCGGGGCCAGGGTGATTGTTGCAGCCGGCAATGGCATTGAAAATCAGGAAAGCCTGGCCCTTGTCCGGCATCTGGCAGCCTGTTTTCAAAAAGCGGCAATAGCCGGGTCCAGAATTATCTGCGACCGCGGCTGGCTGGGCTACGGTTGCCAGGTGGGGGTCACCGGCATGACGGTTACGCCGGACCTTTATATTGCCTGCGGCATATCCGGTGCGGCCCAGCATGTCTCGGGCATGAACAAATCCGGATATGTAATCGCCATCAATAAAGACCCCAATGCCGCCATCTTCAATGCGACGGATATAGGCATCGTGGAAGATCTGGCCCTTTTTATTCCGGCTTTTATCCGGATCTGCCAACAGGAGTAATAAAGTTTTCAGTAAGGACCGACAACTGGCCGGTTAAAAAAAATTGGCCGGACCGGCGGCATCCGGCCCCTTGACAGTCCTGTAGAATTCTGCTAGCACATATTTTATTGCACCGGAACCGCAGGACAAGCGCAGCGTATTTCACCGGGGTGAATGACAACCCATACAAAAAGGCCGCATATGAGCTCAATTGATGAACAGATTCTCAGGGCAACCAAGGAGATCGTCGTAAAATTTATCGAAGCCGGAAGGGTTTCCCCCACGGGATTCAATGAAACTTTTAAAAATGTATACAAAACCGTTCAGGTTGCGGTGAAGGGTCCGGCGCCCGATGCACAAGCCCCGGAAAATGAAGAACAATAATTTGCGGTTCTTCCGGCAATGACCTCCGATATGTGACAAACCCTGGTCTTCAAACCATGTTTTCGAACACCGTATGAGAGATGAATGATACATGCGGGACAGGAGGTCACGAGTAAATCGGCCCCGGTCTTTTTCACGTTTTCCATCTTGCGGTCGAGTACCTGGCGTGAAAGATCATAATGGGACAGGGCGTATGACCCGGCACCCCCGCAGCACCAGTCCGCCTCCGGCAATTCCCTGTATTCCAGGCCGGGAATATTTTTCAGAATCTCTCTCGGCTCCTTTGAGAGCCCCTGGCCTCGAACCGCATGGCAGGGATCGTGGTAGGTTGCACTGAGACCAGCTTTCGGCACGGCCGGGGGAGTCTTCACGGAAACCAACTCCACCAGTTCCAGCAGATCCTTGACGCCGGCGGAGATGGCTTTGGCCTTTTTATGCCTTGAATCATTTTCAGGGAAAAGATCGGGGTATTTTTTTAGAAAAGAGGCGCAACTGGAGCAGTCAGTGACGATGACGTCGAATTTCCCATCGCCGAGGATACGCATATTTTTGTCCGCGAGTTTTTGTGCCACATTGAGATCGCCATAGGTGAAAGCGGGCAGGCCGCAACAGCAGTTGTCCAGCACGGTGACGGTTTTGCCGATTTTTTGTAAAAGTCCCAGTGTCGCGTTTGCCGCGTTCTGCTGGATAATATCCATGCCGCAGCCGATAAAAAAACCGATCCGAAGGGAGTTCCCCTCGCCTCTCCGGCTTCCGGGTTTTGTTTCATCTCGAAAGGCCCTTGCCGGAAGTCGTTCCACGATTTCATCGGCTCGCGGGAAATCGCGTCCGAAAATTTTCAGCAATCCCAGGGCTCGCGCCACGTCGGAAATTTTTGTGTTCTTACCAAGGGCAACGGCCCGCGCAGTGAGATGCAGCCGGCGGGGATAGGGCAGAAGCTGGTCGAACAACAGGCGATGGATTGGTTTTCGGCCCACTTTTTCGAGATATTCGGCTCGCGCATTGACGATAAGATTGCTGGTGGGAATGGCCGTAAAGCAGTTGGATGTGCAGGCGCCGCAGAGCAGACAGTCGAAGAGCGGCTCTTCGATCTCTTTCGTCCACTCCAGGCGACCCTCGATAAGGGCGCGCAAGAGGGCCAGCCGTCCTCTGGCCACACCGGATTCATGGCCCGTGGATCGAAAAATCGGGCAGGCGGTCTGACAGAAACCGCACCTGCTGCAATGTAAAATCTCGTCGTAGTCTTCTGAAATGCCCATATAGTCTATCTATTTCCCAACATGCGATCAGATGCGAAAATGTTGTGAGGATCCAGGATTGCCTTGATCTTACGGAATATCTTCCATTCAGGCCGGGCAGGGCCAAAGAGATCCTGATTCTTTTTGAACTCCTCCGGTGCTTTTTCCAGCAAAACATGTCCCTCACATCCAGCGGCAAGGTCGCAAATTCGATTCCAGACCCCTTCATCCAAAACGTATAGCCCTGCAATAATTCTACCGCACCCGGAATCTATAAATATATCAACGCCATCCGCCTGCTTCACGAGGCCGCCGACGAATTTCAAAAGCCGGTTTACAGGGAAATCAGCCCGGAGAATAAATGGTGATTCATCAAGGGCCTTGAAATATTCTTGAAACACGCCTCCGGTGGCCTCGTACTCGAAGAAATCCTCCGGTTTCAGTCCGTTCATGATGAGCAGTTTCTTTGCCTTGTTTATTTGGTAATCGACGGGTTTGGAGAATCCTTCGAATCCGACATATAGCTTCCAGTCCCCGGATTTCGTGTCGGACCCGGCCTGATTGCCCAGGACCGTGGCGGTGAACACCGGCTGCAGGTTTGATTGATTGAAC